>NZ_BAIO01000007.1 GCF_000613305.1 Komagataeibacter kakiaceti JCM 25156 | reverse complement strand
CTGAACTTGCGATGCCAACGCATCACGAACCCCAGTCCGTTTCCGGGCTGGGGTTTTCGTTTGTCCGCCTGCCGCGACCGTTAGGATGCCGGCAAGGTCGCCCCGGACGTCAATCTGGAGGCCCTTGTCGGATGGCGTAAGGATGATCGCCTCGATCAGGGAACGGATCACCTCGGCCGCCTCCTGGCGTTTCTCGTCCAACTCGGAAT
Source organism: Komagataeibacter kakiaceti JCM 25156 (assembly GCF_000613305.1). The sequence goes on along the minus strand of NZ_BAIO01000007.1, from coordinate 32,935 downwards.
GCAGCATGTCGTGCAGACGCGCGAGTTGCCGGTGGTAGAACTCCGCCATCTGGGGATGGAGCAGGGGAGGCGGTGCCTCGGCTGTGGCGAGGAACTCCTTGAGTTCCGCCTTGCGGGCTTCGAGCTTGGATCCGCGTTCCTTGACCGTCTCGATGGAAATGGCTTCGGAAAGGTAGAGATCCATCAGGCGTTGGATGTCGCGTTCCACCCGCTTCAGTTCTGATTCAGCCGCGCCGATGTCGGCGGAAGCCTCCATGCGCAGCCGGTTCATCTCGGTGGTGAAGGCCGTGCAGAATTCGGCGAACAGGTCCGGATCCATCAGGTGGTGACGCAGAGCGTCGAGGACGCGCCGCTCCAGCTCCTCGCGCCGCATATTGGTCCGGTTGTCGCAGGTGCCCTTGTTGCGGGCCGTCGAGCAGCCGAGCAGGGTGCCGGAGATCATGGAATAGCCGCCACCACAGCAGCCGCATTTGCTCAGGCCGGAAAACAGATAGCGGGGGCGGCGCTTCTCGCGGAAATGATCGGGCGATGAGGTGTCGCGTGTGTCCCGGCTGGCGCTGACGCTGGCCTGCCGCGCCTTGACCGTGTCCCAAAGATCCTGATCGACGATCCGCAACTCCGGCACCTCCTGGATCACCCATTCGGATTCCGGATTGGGTCGGGCCTGGCGCTTGCCAGTATCGGGATCCTTGATGAAACGCTGCCGGTTCCACACCAGCCTGCCCACGTACATCTCATTATTGAGGATACCCGTGCCGCGTAGCCGGTTGCCGGTGATGGTCGAGAAGCCCCACGCACCACTGCCCGGTGCCGGGATACCTTCGTCGTTGAGACGGAAGGCGATGGCGCGCGGTCCCAGTCCGGCCGCGAAGTCGCGGAAGATGCGACGGACCACATCCGCCTCGTGCGGGTTGATGGTCCGGTCGCCCCGGATCGGCTCCCCATTGGCGTCGAGCCTGCGCACGACATCATAGCCGTAGGCATTGCCGCCGCCGGACTTGCCCTGTTCGACCCGGCTCGCAGGCCGCGATGCGTCTTCTCGGCCAGGTCTTTCAGAAACAGGGCGTTCATCGTGCCCTTGAGGCCGACATGCAGATGAGACACCTCTCCCTCGGAAAGGGTGACGATCCGCACACCGGCATAGTTCATGCGCTTGAAGACGCCGGCGATGTCCTCTTGGTCGCGGGACAGGCGGTCCATCGCCTCGGCCAGCACGATCTGGAACCGTCCACGCTGCGCATCGGCGATCAGCGCCTGGATGCCAGGTCGCATCAAGGATGCGCCCGAGATGGCGTGGTCGGTATATTCCTCTACGACGGTCCAGCCCTGTTTTTCCACGTGGGCACGGCAGACGCGAAGCTGGTCGGCGATCGAGGCGTCGCGCTGGTTGTCGGACGAATAGCGGGCGTAGAGCGCGACCTTCATGGCGGGTTTTCCCTTACGGTCCGGAGCGTCGGTGCTCCTGTTGTTGCGACCGGAACCAATCCCGTGCCGCACGGCGCGCCATGAGGCGAACCAGTGCCACCAGACGCGGGTCGGGGGCACTGGGGTGCAGGACAAGCCGCAACTCCGGCTCGGGCGGCCGATATACCGGGGCAATGGACTGGCTGGGTCTGTCCGTCATCGTCGCTCTCTTCCGACCGCAAGGCAAGGAAAACAGACACACGATCCGGACAGATGACTGTTATTTCAATGGAAATACGCAATGTGGGAGATCGCGCTTGCGCGTGCTCCAGCGTACGGAATCGTAGTCATGGCTGGCCCCGGATACAGGCGCGTCGTACAAATACTGGCTTACCGCAGCGTCACGGAAGGGGAGGGCGAGTCATGAACGATACGGGATTACCGTTCTGCCGGCAGGCCGGATGAGCGGACGCGCCATCGACTCTTCGCCCACGGAAGCGCTGGCGGGACTGGTCGAGCGGGTGACGTTCCACAATGCGGAGAACGGCTTCTGTGTTCTGCGGGTGAAAGTGCGGGGGCAGCGCGATCTTGTCGCTGTTGTCGGCCACGCCGCCATGATCTCGGCGGGCGAGTTCGTGCAGATGTCGGGGCGCTGGTTCAACGACCACACCCATGGGCTTCAGTTCAAGGCCGAGTTCCTCAAGGTCAGCCCGCCGACCACGGTCGAGGGCATCGAGCGTTATCTCGGTTCGGGCATGATCCGGGGTATCGGACCCGTCTATGCGAAAAAGCTGGTGAAAGCGTTCGGCGAGGCGGTGTTCGACCTGATCGAGCAGGAACCTGGACGCCTGCGGGAGGTGACGGGTATCGGTCCCAAGCGTGCCGAACGGATTGTCGCTGGCTGGGCGGACCAGAAGGTGATCCGCGAGATTATGCTGTTCCTGCACAGCAACGGCGTCGGCACCTCGCGGGCGGTGCGGATATTCAAGACCTATGGGCAGGACGCGGTCAAACTGATCAGCGAGAACCCCTACCGGCTGGCGAAGGACATTCGGGGCATCGGCTTCAAGACCGCAGATCAGATCGCCCGGAAGATGGGGATCGCACCCGACGCCATGATCCGGGTGCGGGCAGGGATATCCTATGCACTCGGCGAGGCCATGGATGAGGGGCATTGCGGTCTGCCGGTCGGGGAATTGCTGACCAGCACCGCCGAACTGCTGGAGGTCGCCGCCCCTCTGATCGAGACAGCCTCACACTGGAACTGGAAGCGGGCGACGTGGTCGCTGACAGCGTGGGAGAGACGAGTTGTATCTTCCTTGCTGGTCTCTATCGCGCGGAGCAGAGCATCGCCGAGCGACTGCATGCCTGTACCGTCGGCCGACCGCCTTGGCCGGAGATCGATGCTGAAAAAGCCATGACCTGGGTGGAGAAAAAGACCAGGCTCGCTCTGGCTCCCAGCCAGCAGGAGGCGGTGCGCCTGGCTTTGCGCAGCAAGGTTCTGGTGATCACCGGTGGTCCTGGCGTCGGCAAGACCACGCTGGTCAACGCCATCCTGAAGATCTTGACGGCCAAGGGCACGGACGTGCAGCTCTGCGCGCCAACGGGACGGGCGGCGAAGCGCCTGTCGGAAAGCACCGGATTGGAAGGCAAGACCATCCACCGCCTGCTGGAGACAGATCCGGCGACCGGCAGCTTCAAGCGGGACGATACCAACCCGCTGACCTGCGATCTGCTGGTCGTGGACGAGGCCAGCATGGTGGACGTGCTGCTTATGCGCTCCCTGCTGCGTGCGTTGCCCGATAGCGCAGCCCTGATGATCGTGGGCGACGTGGACCAGTTGCCGTCGGTCGGACCGGGGCAGGTGCTGGCCGATATCATCGCCTCGGGTGCTGTCCCTGTGGTGCGGCTGACCGAGGTGTTCCGCCAGGCAGCGCAGAGCCGGATCATCACCAATGCGCACCGGATCAACGAAGGAAAAATGCCGGAGTTGAGCGCGGAGGAAGGGTCGGATTTCTATTTCGTCGAAGCGGCCGAGCCGGAGATCGGGCTGCGCCGACTGCTGGCGGTGGTGAAGGACCGCATCCCGGCGCGGTTCGGGCTGGACCCGGTTCAGGACGTGCAGGTGTTGTGTCCGATGAACCGGGGCGGCCTTGGGGCGCGGTCACTGAATATCGAATTGCAGCAGGCGCTGAACCCGCCGGGCGAGGTGACAGTCGAGCGGTTCGGCTGGACCTACGGGCCGGGCGACAAGGTGATGCAGATCGCCAACGATTATGACCGGGACGTCTTCAACGGGGATCTTGGCGTTATCGACAGGATCGATATCGAAGAAGGCGAACTGACGGTTTCATTCGATGGACGGGAGGTCGTTTACGGCTTCGGCGAGCTGGACGAACTGGTGCTGGCCTACGCGACGACCATTCACAAGAGCCAGGGCTCGGAATACCCGGCAGTAGTGATCCCGCTGGTGACCCAGCATTACGCCATGCTGGCGCGGAACCTGCTCTACACGGGCGTGACACGGGGGCGGAAGCTCGTCGTGCTTGTGGGGCAGAAGAAGGCGCTGGGCATGGCCGTGCGAAACCAGGGTGGAAGGCGACGGTGGTCGAAGCTCAGGGAGTGGCTGGCCGGTAGCGTCGCATGATGGAGTGGCGGGGGTGAAGGGTGTGTCCCCATGTCGGCTTTCGCCTCTTATGAGCCGTCCAAGCCATAGCAATGCGAATGGAAAAGCGGCCATTGTTCATGGCGGTCGGAGCTAAAAATCTCCTGGATCGCGGGACAATTCCAATAAATCGGGCATGATTGATAAACACCTCCCGTGTAAAAATCAGTCTGCTGGTCTGGAACTGGCGTATCCGGACAAATTCGAATTTGATCGCAAGATTCGGAGCGCCGGGCTCTGGGGACGCGGTTACGGTCGTAAGCAGAAAGACAATCGACCGGAGATCACCATGTCATTCCGTATAACCGGCCTGAACCCGGCTTCTTTCCGTCACCTCTACGGCATGAGCGATGCCGATCTGAGCGCCCGGAATGTACGTCGCCATATCGCCGACAGACTTCCCGGTTTCCCGGATCGTGTTGAACTGCGTGATGCCGAGCCCGGAGAAACGGTGTTGCTTCTGAATTACACACACCAGCCCGAGCAGACGCCGTACCGGTCAAGCCACGCCATTTTCGTTCGGGAAGGGGCCGAGGCGCAATATGATGGGATCGACAGCATTCCGGACTCACTCGGGGTCCGTCTCATGGCGTTGAGAGCCTTTGATGCCCGCCACGACATGATTGCGGCAGAAATCGTGGAAGGTACCCAACTGGAATCCTTGATCGAACAGTTTTTCGACAGACCTGAAACCGCGTATCTTCATGCGCACTATGCCAGACGCGGATGTTACGCGGCCCGTATTGACCGGGTGTAGGAGAGCGCAGCCGTGACAACGATGAGCACAGACATACCGGTGGCTGTTCGGGCAGATGTATCTGTATCTTCATCTATCGAACGGGATCCGCGATGGGATCGGATCCTGAGGCGCGACAGAACGGCTGATGGCCTGTTCTGGTATTCCGTCATCACCACGGGGATCTACTGCCGCCCCTCCTGCCCCTCGCGCAGGCCACACGCGGAAAACGCATGTATTCATGGAACCGTCGATGAGGCACGTGCGACAGGGGCGCGTCCATGCCGACGCTGCGACCCGGATGGCGCGCTTGCGGAAACCGGCCATAACGGACGGGTGACGCGGGCCTGCCGAATGATCGAAGCCAGCGAGACGCTCCAACGCTCGATGTGCTGGCACAGGAAGCGGGGCTCAGCCCCACCTATTTTCAGCGTGTCTTCAGGCGTATCACCGGGCTTTCTCCCCGTCAGTATGGTGAAGCCTGCCGCGCGCAACGCCTGCGTGCTGCTTTGCGCTCCGCTGCGACCGTGACGGATGCCATCTATGCGGCTGGCTATAATTCCAGCAGCCGTTTCTATGAAAAGGCCGACAGCCTGCTTGGCATGAAGCCCGGCGCCCTGCGCGGTGGTGCTCCGGCGGAACGGCTGCGCTTTGCCATCGGCCAGTGCTCACTGGGCGCGATCCTTGTTGCTTCAGGGGAGCGGGGGATCGTGGCGATCCTCATGGGGGACGATCCTGAGATACTTGCCCGTGATCTTCAGGACCGCTTTCCCAACGCGGAACTAGTAGGTGCGGACCCTGATTACGAGGATCATGTCGCCCAGGTCGTAAGTCTCGTCGAAACGCCAGCTGTCGGGCTGGGGCTGCCGCTTGATATCCGGGGTACGGCTTTCCAGCAGCGGGTATGGAACGCGCTCCGGGCCATTTCGGCCGGCCAGACCGCAACCTATACCGAGATCGCCAGGGCAATCGGTCATCCGGAGTCCGTGCGGGCGGTCGCCAATGCCTGCGGCGCCAATGCCCTGGCTGTTGCCATTCCGTGTCATCGCGTCGTGCGCAGGGACGGGACATTATCGGGTTATCGCTGGGGTGTCGCCCGCAAGAAAGCACTACTGGAACGGGAAAAGGACGCATGAGTCCGGACAGCCTTGCAACGATAGACTGGAAAGATATTTCCAGCAGGCTGGATGAGGATGGCTGGGCAGTGATTCCCGGACTGCTGAATGAGGCCGCGTGCCAGTCACTTTCGACCCTTTATGCCAATGAGGCGGGATTTCGCAGCCGTGTCATCATGGCGCGGCATGGGTTCGGGCGCGGAGAATACCGCTATTTCTCCTATCCCCTGCCATCTCTGGTCACGACATTGCGTGAGAAACTCTATCCTTTTCTAGTTCCGACCGCGAACCACTGGATGGAACGCATGGGACTGACGCCCCGTTTTCCTGCGGATCACCAGGCCTTTCTTGCCCGCTGCCACGCGGCGGAGCAGGCGCGACCTACACCGCTATTATTACGATATGGACCAGGTGATTATAACTGCCTGCATCAGGACCTTTACGGGGAGCATGTCTTTCCGATCCAGCTTGCCGTTCTGCTGTCATGCCCGGACAGGGATTTTACCGGCGGTGAGTTCGTCCTGACGGAGCAGCGCCCCCGCATGCAGTCGCGTGTAGATGTTGTGCCCCTCAGACAGGGTGATGGCGTGCTGTTTGCCGTCAACCAAAGGCCAAAAACAGGCACACGTGGCAGTTATCGCGTCACATTGCGCCACGGTGTCAGCCGCATCCGGACCGGACTCCGTCATACGTTGGGGGTCATCTTCCATGATGCAGCCTGACCTGTTTGGCGCAGCGCGTGACGATATTGTGCTTTCCGCTGGTGCGCTGTTTCTTCCCGGCTTTGCTCTGGCGGAGGCGGCGCCGTTGCTCGCCCATATCCGGACCATCGCGACCTGTTCGCCTTTCCGGCACATGCATACTCCAGGCGGACGGCGTATGTCGGTCGCCATGACCAGTTGTGGCCGGTTTGGCTGGACAAGCGGGCGCGAGGGGTATGGTTATACATCACACGATCCCGATAGCGGGCAGGCATGGCCGCTAATGCCGCCTGTCTTCCGCGAACTGGCGCGCAACGCCGCCGCCCGAGCAGGCTTTGCGGATTTCAGTCCCGATACCTGTCTTGTCAACCGGTATGCGCCAAGTGCCCGGTTATCGCTGCATCAGGATCTGGATGAGGGAGATATGAGCGCCCCGATCGTATCCGTATCGCTCGGGTTGCCTGCTATTTTCCTATGGGGTGGCCCGAGACGAAGTGATGCCAGACGACGTATAACCCTGCATGAAGGGGACGTGATGGTATGGGGCAGAGAGGCACGCATGAATTTTCATGGGGTTGAACCGCTACTACCCGGCAAGAGTACCTATCGCTACAATCTGACGTTCCGCAAGGCGCGATGACCCGCGACGAACGTACACGCTGCCATTGGGCACGCACGGATGCCCTGCTGCAAGCCTATCATGATACCGAATGGGGTGTGCCGGAACATGACTCCCGAGCCTTGTGGGAAAAGCTCATGCTTGACGGTTTTCAGGCCGGCCTGTCATGGCGGATCATTCTGAGCAGGCGGGAGGCTTTTCGTGCGGCCTTTGCCGGGTTCAGGCCAGAAATCGTGGCAGGCTATGGCGAGAAGGAAGTCGGTCAGTTGCTGGCCAATGGGAACATCATCCGTTCGCAGACCAAGATCAGGGCGGTGATCCGCAATGCCCGTGCCTATCTGGCCATGCAGGAAGCGGGGGAGGATTTCGCCAGTTTTGTGTGGGGTAGTGTGCAGGGAAAACCAGTTATGGGGGACGGGTCAGGCACGACAACACGCTCGATAGCAGGGAATGAACTTTCTGCTGCGTTGAAAAAGCGCGGGTTCAGCTTTGTGGGACCGGTGATTGTGCATGCATGGATGCAGGCCTGCGGCATCATCAATGATCATGAAACTGAATGCTTCTGTCGGGGCAGCGTAAAGGACAGAACACCCTTGTAATCAGGATAGTGGTCGTTCGCTCAAAAGCGGGATCATCTATCATCGATAGTAATAGTCCGCTTACGCCTTCAAAATCGATGCTCTCCAATTCCTACCGATTTTATAAAAACAGACATTTTTTCGCACACTGCTTTCAAAATATGGAAAAAAATGTTGCCTATCGCTTACAAAGCAAAACCCGTATCGAAGAGACAAAATTAATATTAACCAAAAGCAAAGAAGGGGATGTTTTATGGGAACAAAAGTGAAAAATCATATAGTAACCAGAGGATATATTGCAAATTGGAAAAGCCAAAACGAAGAAGAGAAAACTGGTATATGGTATTTTGATATTGAAAAAAAAGAAGTAATTTTTTCCCCTTCTTTAAAGGCTTCCTTCGCGATAGCGAAATATATTTATGCTCCAAAGTATATTAATGACCGTCGAGATGATCGACTTGAAAATTGGTTCTCACAATTTGAAAGTGAACTTTGTGATTTTGTAAGAGATCAAAAAAAAGAATCTACTAGAAAGTGGACATCAAAAGCGTTAAAACGCGCCCTTTCTGGGATCATTTCTCTTGGATATAGAAGTGAATATACTGTAAATTCTGTAGAAAGTCATATTAAATCAAAAATGAATTTACAAGATGATCTTGAAATAAAAATTCATACATTAAATAACTTATATAATTTTATTCAAGATAGAATAAAATTTTTTACGTCAGGGACGGCCTTCATAATTGAAGAAGAAAATCCGATATTTTTGACTGGTGACCAGCCCTTCGGTGATATGACTCCGCTTGACCCTAATTATCCGACTGCTGTGTTCCCTCTGTCTCCAACACGCGTCATGGTTTTTTCACCTTCAGTCAAACCTCAGAACGGTGATTTCCAAATTGCTGTAGCAAAGGCAGATAAATTCAGACACATCACGCTTTCGCTCGGGAAGCCGTGATGCGAATGTCTCGACAATGGGTGGTATGTCCAAACCAAAATGAAGCTGAAAAAGTTAAAGCGTATTTAACAGATGAGACAATAAGCGAGGTTTCGGCAACAGATAAAATTCGAGAGTTACATATTTCCGAACCTCGAACGCTCTTTTCTTAGAGTCCTTTTGGAAATTCAAGGATGAGCGTTTCGGCGTAGCATGATGCTACCCATTGCGATGTGGATCATGGCTTCTGCGACGTCGATCCGCTGTTCGTAGTCCTTCACAAGGCGACGCCGGCGGATCATCCAGCCGAATGTCCGCTCAACCACCCATCGACGCGGGAGAACTTCGAACCCTTTTTCCGTGTCTGACCGCCGGACGATCTCAACCGTGAAGTCGAGAAAGGCAGCCTTGTCCATCAATTGCAAGCGATCGTAGGCCCCATCTGCGAACAGATGCTTCACCCACGGCCAGCGTTTACGGATGGCAGAAAGGATCATCTGGCGCGCCTGTGCTGTCTGAAATACCCGCAGGAGTGAGCCTGACCAGAAGCAGTCGGCCATCCGTATCAACGCAATGTGGCGCTTGCGACCGACAATCTTCTTGCCTGCGTCATAACCCCGGACTTCCGCGTGGGGCGCCTTGATACTTTGGCTGTCGATAACACCGCCTGAGGGACTGGCCTCGCGTCCGGCTTCCTCCCGATCCAGCATCAGGCAGACATCATGAATGGTCTGAAACAAAAAGCGGCGCATCAGCCTGCGGAGCCACCAGTAAACCGTCTGCCATGGGCCAAAATGAACCGGCAGCATCTCCCACCCGCAGCCTGAACGAACAAGATAACGCAGTGCATTGATGATTTCACGGAAATCCGTTGTCTGCTTCCGGCCACGCCGGTGCGCAGGCGCCATCAGCGGCAATATACGACCCCATTCCTCATCGGTCAGGTCAGAAGGATAGCGTTTCGTCTTGCGCCTTCATCTCAGTCATACGTGCCCTCGAAGAGCCGCCGCATAGCGGACATGAGCAGCACGATCTCTCGCGACCAAGTTGGGCCGATTGTCGACTGACCGGTTCCGAGCAATCGCCACGATATAGCTGTCCTTCCATGTCGCAAAACCTAGCGGACGGATGCCAGCGAAAGCTGGCCGTCCATGGCTTTCGCCGTGTCCATTCCTAGGATACGCTCGCTACCGATAGAGAAATTAGCTTTTGGGGGTCCAATGTCGACGAGAATTGCCATTTTCAATCATAAAGGCGGGACCGGGAAAACCGTCTCCGCGTATAATATAGGCTGGAAGCTGACAGAACACGGAAATAAGGTCCTGTTGGTGGATGGTGACTCGCAGGTAAATCTGACTGCACTTGCATTGGGCTTTGACGTATTCGACAAATATTACGAAGACGATTCTACAAAAAGCAAAAACATAAAGGACGGAGTTTCGCCAGTTCTAGAGGGAAAGCCATCAGCTTTAGAGCCATTCGATTGTCCGAGCGCCGCCAATAATCCAAACCTGTTCGTTTTACCGGGGCACGCTGAACTCGCTGCTTACGAAGGACAAATCAGTCTCGCGCAAGAGACAGGCGGCACCTTGTCAGTGATGAAGAATTTGCCCGGTGCACTCCAAGCATTTATTGGCATGATTGAAGCCCAACATGAGATTGATTACACTTTAATCGATCTCAATCCTGGTCTAGGGGCAATTAATCAAAACCTTTTCATCGCATCGGACGCTTTTATTGTCCCAACGAACCCGGATCCATTCTCGCTGATGGCTGTGGGCACACTAGGCAATCATCTCGTTCGCTGGATGAATTGGAAAGACGCGAACTTCCATAAGTTTGAAGACGCGGACTATCCTCTTCATGCTTCAAGACCAGTTTTTCTTGGTACCCTGAATTCCAGGTTCAACAAACACGCCAGCAAAGCTGCCCGAAAATTTGACGAGCGGATCGCGCAAATCGATGAGCAGGTAGAGCAGCGATTGGTACCCACTTTACAAGCTGCGGGAATGACGGCCAAGCCAGAGTGCTATCAGCGAGCTTTTGACGAGTGGAAGGACAAACTCGCCGCCGACAATAAGGGCTTGCATGCCTTGGCGCGTATACCAGATTTTCAGGGTCTCATTCACACAGCAAATCTTGCTGATCTCCCAATTTTCAAACTTGATGACACAGCTTTAAAGGCTGACAACATTCAGGGCGTTGTCAAAGAAAAGGCCATAAGAAACATCGAATCTTTTGATGTAATTTATGAAGCAATTGCTTCCAAGATAGAGATGCTTGCTAGCAATGACTGCCGCATTTGACAGATTTGAAGAGCACATTCAACAATGTGCGGAAGCAATCGAAATCTATAATCATCTTAAGGGAGTTGGTTACGCGGCGGACTTTAGCCTAAGATTTGTTTGGGTAGCGTCAATTTCTGCGCTCGACTTCTACATCTCGGAATTGATCGTCGAGAAGGGAACGCTTCATTTTGCCAATAGCATCCCGCTATCCCAGAAGCTATTGAATGAAACAGTGCCTATGGCGTCTCTTCTCGCTTTGCACTCGGTAACGCCTGCGCAGCAGGTTCTTGAGTTTAGAAAGATTATTTCGCTGGCTGTGAAATTCCGAACATTTCAGAAGGCTGAGGACGTAGCGACGGGCTCGCTTTCGTTTGGAACGAACAGCACAAGTGGAATGCGATCGCTGCTAAGCTTGGCGTTGAAAATAAGTCTGCAAAACGTAGACTAAATAGTATCGCGTATCGCCGCGATATGATTGTTCACAATGCTGATTTTGATGAAGCTACTGGCATCCTTCGCGCCTGCGATCCAAATCAAGCGCGGCAGGCTTCGGAATATATCCATGCCGTCGTGCAAGCGATCGATGAACTAGTTCCTTGATTTATTATTTCGTTTCGTCAACGCTGAATGAAACTTTTTCGAAAGGTTACACTTGGGCTTTGTCCCCAGACCGATTTCTATTCCTCTCGGCGGCAGGATGACCTTGAACGCCCGGTAATGAGCGCGAAGAGTGGTGCCAAAAGCGACCGCCATGGGCGCACACAGGCTGTCATACGTCGTCGAGTGAACGGCTGGAAAGATTGTCTGGCCGCTCCGAATCGGCCGGACGGCTTCCCCCGCCAAGTGGTTATTCATCGTTTGCCAGACCGCTGATGACCCGTCGAAGCAGATCAAGCAATAGTTCACTGTCTTCTCCCGATAGATAAAGGTGACTTTTGGCATTGATTGACGCGACAGCAGCAGCAATGTCCGGCAGTTTTTTTGCCGCTGAAGAGGTCAGCGAGATCAATGTGCTGCGCCGATCATTTGGGTCTGGACTGCGCTGGATCAACCCGTCCCGTTCCATACGAGAGAGGGTCTTGGCCATGGTGGATTGCTCTACCGCAGCAAGGCGCACCAGTTCACGTTGCGGTTGAGACTTCCCTTCCGCAAGAGCAAAAAACACAGGCAATTGGCCGGACGTGAGACCAAAAGGGCGCAAAGCATCGTCCATCTCACGTGCGAAGAGCCGGGCCGCCCAGTTGACCATATAGCCAAGGGATTGTTCACGGGATTGCCATTTATATGGCTTGCTATCTTTATTCATGGCTAGCTATATAAATCTCACGGATCCATTTCTGCAAGGACAATCCCATGCAAAGGCTTCTTTACCGTATCCATCCTCTGCTAGGAGGTTTGGCCATTCTATGCATAGCCGGTTTCATGGTCAGCACCATCGTTTCCGAACTATCTGGAAATATTCAGACTATTGCCGCGACTAAACATACTATCCTCTGGGGATTGCTTGTTCTTGTCCCTTGTCTCGCTTTCACCGGGCTGTCTGGTTATCAAATAGCGGGAAAAGCGCCTCGGGGTCTGGTGCTCACAAAACTCAAACGCATGCGAGTTATCGGACTCAATGGCATCTGTATTCTTGTCCCCTGCGCGTTTTTTCTGGCACTGCGAGCTTCTGAATTAAAGTTTGGCTGGCCTTTTTATAGCATCCAGTTTCTCGAACTGCTGGCAGGGTCAATCAATCTCGCGCTTCTTGGTATGAATTTTCGTGACGGATTACGAATGGCCTGGTCAAGATAAAAACAAGATACACGTATGTGCATCGATATATCCGGGACGATTCCAACAACGGAATTAGCCGGATTTAGATGTCTGGAATCTGCTCCTATCGCTTCAGAACCCGACGTTCTGTTTCTCCCCACTTAACCGCCGGTCTGTTCAATGAATTTGAAGCAGACCGGCGGCAGTCGCCTTCAAGGGGCTTCTATTTAACCTTCCGCATAGCGGACTGAACTCCACTCAGTGCATAGCGACTGAGTGGAGTTCAGGAACCGGACACAGACAGAGTTCTACTGAGAAATACACGATTATGCTGTGCTGGTCGTGACCAGCGGCTACGTTCAAGCGCTCTCTTTATGCCCGCGACCGTCTTTCACTTTCCAATAGATCCAGTTCAGAAAGGCATCGGTCTCGGAGAAATTTGCTCCCCCAATCCGTCTGCCGAGCGCGTGTATTGTAGCGCAGAGCTTCTCGTATCGTGGCGGGGAGATGGCCCTGAAATTTGGGTGCGTCGGGGCTGTGATGCCGAGTGCGTTCAGCGCGCCCACGGTGTTCCCGTTATAGACCGCATAGTGGTCGGGTGCGAAGGTACAGAGGATCTCGGTTGCCATGTTGAGGCCGACCCCTGGGATTGGTTCCCCTGCCTTGCGCATGGCGTCATAGCCATCGCGCGCCGGCATGGTGGCTGCTGATCGACCGAGGGCGAATAAGTCGATGACCTCCTTCGGGTGGTCGAGGGCCTCGCTGCCGCGCCGGTGGATATCGCCAGAACCCCAGAGGTGCCGGCCGCCATTGCTGGTCATAAGGTCGCGGAAGTGCGCTTGGAATGTCGCTTTCGTCGTTGCGTTGAGCGGGGTCCCTGCAAGGGCAGCGATGGCAGTCTGAACGCGAAGCGCGTCGACGCGCCGTTGCTTGCGTTCCCTGAGGTCTGACATCGCCTTAGCATCCGCTCGATAGAGCCGGTACCAATTCTCGATGACGCGGAGATCGAATGCGGACGGGAGTGCGTTGTCCCTCGCTTTTTCATACTTTTTACGCTCACGCGCATCGATTGCGTGACGGGAAGCATATTGCTCAAGGACAAGAGAGTCCAACTCTTGGAATCGCGGTGATTGTCTGTAGCGATCAAAGGTGGCTATCAACTGGGTTGTGAGCGGGTTATCGACGCTATGGTCCACACACAGCGAAAGCTCCTCGTTGGTGCTGAGCGCACCGCCCGTAAGGTTCGCCGAGCCGATCAGGCTACGATACTGGTTGCCCCGTCGCGACATATACGCCTTTGGGTGAAAAGTCGCGGCCGCACGGTCGGCGACACGAATCTTGCAGGCCCGGTGACGGTCTTTCAACGCCAAGAAGCTTTCGAGCGCGGCTGGATCCGTAAGGAAGAAGTCTGTCCCGATAAAGAGTTCGACGTTCGCGCCCATTGCGAGGCGCTTTTCTAGCAGCGGTGCAATGAGATCAGCGCCTGCGCGCTTCAGGAACGCCACCGCGATGAAAATCTCGTCGGCATTTTTGATGATGTCCGGGATAAATACTGAGTGATCGGTCTTTCCCGTGTTCGCGACGAGCATTCATTCCCTTTCTACACAAGCAAGGAATCCTGATCGTCGTGCGAACCAAGCCCCTATAAGGGTTGTAGCGGACTGATCCATTGTATGGATACCGGAATATTTTGATACCTCGAAAAATGACAGTCTTTAAGTCGCAGATATGGCCGAGGTGATGATGTCACAGGACAGTCGGTAACTTCCATTTCGACCGGACGGTTCTCGGAGTTGAAATGAATAACCGGGCTTGGTCGTGAGTTGTCATGAGCGTGAACGCTGCAAATGGCTGGTTTCGGTCATCCCTTCCCAATAACCGACCTTCTGTTCACCCCCAAAGCTGACATGAGCGGACCAAATGTCTGGTGTCAGTTTTCTCCTCTGCAGTCCGCAGTCAGAGCAGCAGAATTGTCGACATGCGGTTTCAACATCTGCCGTCGATACATCGTCAGGTAAGGAGTCGATTTTCGCTGACAGGTATTCTCCGGCCCGTATTGTTCCAGCGAATCAATAACTGTCCCCGGAAACCTGGCCCGCCCTTGTCCCCCGGCAGGGTGTGAGACGTGCGCAAAGATAGAGCCTGTTCATGCGGCGCAGTTCATCCGGAGCACCAGGTGTCGTCGGAGCGTCCTTCAGGGTCATGCCCAGCATGACCTTCATATTGTTCAGGACAACCGCCGCAATATCGCCGGCCGTCTGTTCGTCCAGTCCGGGCGCGCACACCCGCAGGGCGGCCGAAATACCGGCCAAAGCTGCTGGCGTGATCGGTCACGGATTTCCGGCCGGTCAGTATGCGCTTCCATCAGCGCCGGAAGGGATTTTACACGCGGATAAAGCACCGCCAGCAGGTCAATCAGGATGTCAGCCAGTTGTTCAGGCGAAAGATCCGCTGCGCGCCTTGCCAGCGCTTCATATTCGTCATGCACGATCGCCATGTGTTGCTGCAAGAGTGCTTCCCCGACGGCCTCCTTGTTGGGGAAGAAACGGTAGAGCGAACCGATCTTCGCGCCGGCCCTGCTGGCGATCTCCGCCATTGTGGTGGCTTCGTACCCATGTTCCGCCATGAGATCGGACGCAGCCGCAAGCAGCTCTGCCACCCGCTGCCGCCCGACTGCGCGGCGTGGCTGAAGTGTCCCCCGTTTCTCACTTGACGTATTTGAGTCCATACTCAAATATACCCCTGTTTGAGTGTCTCCTCAATTTTTGCCAGTTCCGCGCTACCCGGACAACAGATCCGACCCGCATGAACCAGCAGGGAAGAACCGTCATGATTTCTCTTTCAGCGCCCCGGACCGCCCTGATCCTGATTGATCTCCAGAAAGGTATTGTCGATCGGACGCTGGCTCCTTTCACGGGAGAGGCGGTTGTCGAACGCTCCAAAAAGCTTGCATCCCGGTTTCGGGCCGCAGGTTCGCCCGTCATTCTGGTCAATGTCGCCTTTGCTCCCGATTTCGCCGACGCCGTGCATACCGAGGTCGATCGTCCTTTTGCGCCGCCTCCGGGTGGATTTACCCCTGACTGGACCGAACTGGTCGAGGGGCTGGCCGAGCCGACAGACCTGCTAGTCACAAAGAAACAGTGGGGTGCCTTCTATGGAACCGACCTGGATCTTCAGCTTCGGCGGCGCGGAATCACGACGATCGTGCTGGGTGGCATCGCAACGAATATGGGTGTCGAGTCCACAGCCCGCGCTGCACATGAGCACGGTTATGGCGTGGTGATCGCGGAAGATCTGACATCCACTTTCGCCGAAGAAATGCAGCGTTTTGCCTGTGACCATGTTTTCCCGATGCTCGGCCGCGTTACGACCAGTGACGCCATCACTCTGGAGCCCTGAGCAAAATAGCGGCCCGCAGCCCTTCAACGCCGTGACATAAATCTGAAAGCAACAGCTTTGCCGCAATCGCAAGAGCCCGCCCGACTTCCGGCGGGCATCTGGAAAATCGTCAGTGTCGCGGCGATCGGGTCTTTCATGTCGCAACTGGATGCGACGATCGTGAATGTCTCGCTACCGGATCTCGTCACGACACTGCACGCACCATTTTCGGTCATCCAATGGGTGGTGAGCGGCTATCTGTTGGCACTTGCCCTGACACTGCCGTTGAGTGGCTGGCTTGTGGGCCGTATTGGCGGCAGGGCGGTTTATGTGGGGTGTTTCGGTGCTTTTACGATTACTTCAGGTCTCTGTGCCCTGGCATGGTCCGCTTCGTCACTCATCACATTCCGCCTCTTGCAAGGGATGGCGGGGGGATTGCTTGCACCTATGGCGCAGATGATGGTTGCCCGCGCAGCGGGCAGCCATTTGCCAAAAGTGGCCAGTGCCGTCACCATGCCGGTCCTGCTTGCCCCGCTTCTCGGGCCGGTCGTCGCGGGCGCGATCCTGTCGGTGGCGTCCTGGCGGTGGATCTTTCTTCTCAACCTGCCATTTGGTCTGCTGGCGCTCGTACTTGCCGTCCTGTTTCTGCCTGACGATCGGGCTGAGGTGCGACCCCGCTCGCTTGATATGACGGGGCTGGCCTTGCTAGCGCCCGCGCTGAGTTTTCTTCTTTATGGAACCGATCATGCGGGCCAGCTTCTCGGGCAAATAGTCCTGTGCGGTGCTCTGCTGCTGTTTGTTGCGTACTTCCGTTGGGCGCAACGGAAAGGTGACAGCGCGCTGATTGATCTCAGGCTGTTTCACACGCCTGCGTTTTCAGCGGCCGCGACGACCATGTTCCTGTTGAATGGGGTGACGTTTGCCGGACAGATGCTGCTACCGGTATGGCTCATTCATGCCTGTGGCGTCTCATCCGACCGGACTGGCCTGTTCATGCTGCCGCTGGGGCTGGGGATGATGTGTACCTATCCCCTGATGGGACATCTTACGGACCGCTTTGGTATCCGCAGGTTGACCAGTTGTGGCGCACTCTGCGCCTGTGTCGGCTCGCTGCTACTCGCTGTCCTTGCTTATACCGGCCTGAATGTTGGCATATTGGGCATTGCCCTGTTTCTGCGTGGGGCCGGCATCGGCACAGTCGGGATTCCTGCTATGAGCGCGGGTTATGCGTCCGTTGCACGGCCGGACATTCCTATGGCGACGACCGCGCTGAACATCGTGCAGCGGATTGGTGGGCCAACCATAACAACGCTCTGCGCCACGTTTCTTGGATGGCAACTGCCGACCGCCGCCATTCCCCATGCCATTTCAGGCGCATTCACCGAAACATTCGGCCTGCTCTGCATGTTTCATGCCCTGTTGTTGGTGGCAACGCTCCAGCTGCCGTCAGCGCTTCACAGGAAAACGTTGTCGTCATAACTAAATGGGATCCAGATTTTTATACGACGTGATGCAGGAAGCTGTCACAGGATGGATATCCTGGGCATAGTCACGGGCTAGTTTCCTTCCCGGAAGCCACCATCGCGCGGTACACCATGGACGCCTGCGGTTGGGCTGGTTCCGGTGCATTTATTTTGTGGCTACGTTGAGCTAATCTCCGTGTCGTCCTTGCATGCGGGAACGGATGCTCAGTCGAAACCCGAGGAAAATAACGCATGTCGAAGGGCGATCCTACCAAGGTCATTCCCGGAAGAACGCCAGAATCAGCGGCTATGGTGGCAGGCATCAGGCGAGCCATGGCGATTACGCCGGTTCTCAACTGTTTGACATATGACGAGGCGGACAAAATCCGGGCTGTGTTCAGCGATCTCATCGGCCAGAAGGTGGATGACAGCTTTTCGCTCATACCGCCATTCTATACGAGTGGCGGCGAGCATATCCGTGTTGGGCGCAATGTCTTTATCAATCAGAACTGCACACTGTACGATCTGGGCGGGATCGACATTGGCGATGATGTGATGATCGGGCCAAATGTGAGCCTCGTCACGTCGAGCCACCCTGTTGCGCCGTCCCAACGGCGCGCTTGCGTTGTCGCAAAACCCATCGTGATCGAGAGAAACGTCTGGATTGCAGCCGGCGTAACGATCATTGGCGGGGTGACGGTTGGCGAAAACTCGGTTGTAGCCGCAGGTTCTGTCGTCACGAAGGACGTTCCCCGGAACTGCCTTGTAGGAGGAAATCCGGCGCGAATCATTCGTTCTCTCGGCGATGACTGAGGACACACCTGCAGCGGGTTGAGACTGCCGAGACACACTGCTTCCCATATCGATCGTTTTTCGTCCGGGGGCTCGACAGAGGATTGTTCGTTTTCCCGGTCTTAGCGGGCAGGCGACAATCGCCCTCCTTTTGGACATGAGCAGCACGACCTCTTGCGGGCGAGTTGGGCCAGAAACTAACTGTCGGCTTTTTAGAACTTAGCCTGAATAGCGAACATTTGAACCGGCTTATGCTGGATTACCTCGGGTAAGACTGTCGAAGCATGTATAGGCCGCCGCACAGTGAATATCTCTAGTGCTCTCGAGACGATTGACCACGGACGATATGTTATAATCTGCCCCGCGCCCAGCGACGAATTAAATTGTGGGCGGCTGACTGGTTGGTAGCGTACAGTTGTTTCAAACTTTCGATTGCGGTTCGAATGTGTCAAGATAATCTTCCCAAGGATAGACGGATATTCTATCTACTTCAGTTGTAAGAAATGCAATGTGGCACACAATTGCAACGGCATCCTGAAAGAATTCTTGGAAATTCACAGAGGCATTTGCTTCATGCGAATAATCATTTCTAATCTTCTTTATTTCCACCATTCGTCGTGCGGCGATTTCCGGCACATCGCTCGCCGAGACCCCAAAGTGTTTTCCAAAACCTTGCTGCGCCCTTTGCAACTGAACAGGGTCTCTTAGATCAGCCAATCCTCTAACATCCTCATGCCAAGCTTTGTTTTGAGCAATTCCTCCAGAATTTATTATCTCGGCTACGTCATCGCCAAACACTTCTATTAGGGTAAAAACATGCGATGCAGATGCTGCCGCTAGCGGAAATGTATCTATATATGCTCCCAGTTCATGGCCCCGACGTCGACGTCATCATGTAAAAAATCTTGCTTGTAGCGCGGCAATGACTTTTCAATTTCTGAGCGGGTCGCCAACACTCCTGTGCCCTTAATAGAGGAGTCATCCCCCTTCGCAGCAATCTCTGCTTCAAAATCCCGAAAATTCATAGCATTCTTCAGGGACAAATATTTTTGTATTTTTACCTCAGTCGCAAAGATAAGCAGGCTCTGCAGGGTTGAAATTGTTCGACTTAAAATCAGCCTCTTCTTGTCATCGTCTACTTGAGCCAATTTGCAACATTCCTTCTATGATGCTTATATCTTCGCGGGTCAGCTTCAGGCAAACAATAGCCGAATTCAAGCCCCCAATAAACGGGATTGGGGCTTTGCTACTTTTTCAAGTTCTCCGACGTCTGCCTTCGGGTGGTCTCTCGCATGCTGATAATGTCCGAATTGGACGCACAGTAGCCGTCACACGCAATTGAATGAACGGCAGGAAACGTCGGCTGGGCGCTCCAAAGCAGCCTGACCGCTCTCCCCCGCTTTCCTGCCGGGAAAAGGCCGCGGATTTTGGGTGCGTCCGGGGCCTTCAGAGTCAGAGGGCTGCGCGGATTTTCGTGACGGGTTGAGAGGATGGGAGAGAGTCTCCTGTTCGCCCGTCATGGAGTGTTTCGCCATGGCGACCGCTATTCCCAAAATCAGCCTGAGTTCGTCCCGCGACATCCCCTTCAACCGGTTGGTGCTGTCCCAGTCCAACGTGCGGCGTGTGAAGTCCGGCCTGTCGATTGAGGAACTGGCCCGCGACATCGAGCGCCGCGGGTTGCTGCAGAGCCTTAACGTCCGCCCCGTCCTTGATGATGCTGGTGTCGAAACCGGCAGCTATGAAGTGCCTGCCGGTGGGCGTCGTTTCCGTGCCCTCGAACTGCTGGTGAAGCAGAAGAAACTGGCTAAGACGGCGCCCGTGCCGTGCGTCGTGCGCGAGGCCGGATCGGCCATCCTTGCCGAGGATGATTCCCTTGCCGAAAATGTTCAGCGCGTGGCCCTGCATCCGCTGGACCAGTTCCGTGCCTTCCGTGACATGCTGGAGAAAGGCATGTCCGAGGAGGAAGTCGCCGCAGCGTTCTTCGTCGCACCGACCGTGGTCAGACAGCGCCTGCGGCTGATGACCGTGTCCGACAAGCTGCTGGATATCTATGAGCAGGACGGCATGAACCTGGAGAAGCTGATGGCCTTTTCCATCAGCGATGACCATGCCCGCCAGGAGCAGGTCTGGGAGATTGTCAGCCAGAGCCATAACCGCGAGCCCTATGTTATTCGCCGCATGCTGACGGAGAAAACCGTGCGGGCTTCGGACCGTCGCGTGCGCTTCGTCGGACTGGACACCTATCTCGCGGCCGGTGGGCCTATCATGCGCGACCTGTTCGAGGCCGATGACGGCGGCTGGCTGCAGGATCCGGCCATTCTGGACCGGCTGGTCATGGAAAAGCTGCAGGAGGCGGCTGAACAGGTCCGCGCCGAGGGCTGGAAGTGGGTCGAAACCGCCCTGTCGTTCCCATGGGGGCACACAAGGCAGTTCGTCGAGATCGATGGCACGGAAGTGCCCCTGACCGATGACGAGACAGCCCGTCTTGAAGCCCTGCGTGCCGAGCAGGAAGCCATCGAGGCTGAATACGCCCAGGCCGATGAATACCCTGATGAGGTGGATGCACAGCTGGGCGAGATCGAACAGGCCATTCTTGCCCTGGAAGCCCGTCCCCTCGCATTCGATCCCGCTGACATGGCGCGGGCCGGGGCCTTCGTCAGCCTTGCCAGCGATGGCACGCTGCAGGTGGAGCGGGGCTTCGTCCTACCCGAGGACATGCCGACTGAGCCGGAAGAGACCGATGATGCGGGCAGCGCCGATGAATACGATCGCCCCGCATATGATGGGCAGGACCATGATAGCACAGGCCATGGTTATCAGGAGGGCGACAACATCGCTCCCGACGTCGAGCCCGAGGAAGAAGACGGGATTAAACCACTGCCTGACCGGCTTCTCACTGAACTGACGGCCTGGCGCACGCTCGCCCTGCGGGATGCTTTTGCCAGCAACCCGCACATCGCGCTGACCGAAATGCTGCATACGCTGGTGCGTGATGTTTACTGGCAGACATCGGGTGCGGACTGCCTGGAAGCCTATGTCCGGGAAATTTCTCTGCCGGTCCATTCGCCCGATATGCCGGGCAGTGTGCCGGCCCACGCGCTGCGCCAGCGCAACGAAGGCTGGAAGCACGACCTGCCCGATGACGAGGATGCGCTGTGGCGCTGGATCGACGGGCTGGACGATGCCAGTCGAATGGCTCTGCTGGCGCATTGCCTGTCCTTCGGGGTCAACGCACTCTACGAGCGCATGCCCGCCTACGGCGCGGTGTCTCAGCGCAGCGTCACCGAGCGCCTCAAGCGGGCCGATCGTCTGGCGTCGGCCCTCAGCCTTGATCTGGTTGAGGCGGGCTGGCAGCCGACGGTCGAGAACTATCTCGGCCGGGTGACCAAGGCGCGCATCCTGCAGGCGGTGCGGGAAGCACGCGGTGACGAGGCGGCTGACCGTATTGCCCACCTGAAAAAGCCCGACATGGCGCGCGAGGCCGAGCGGCTGCTGGATGGTTCGGGCTGGCTGCCCGAGGCGTTGCGCACGGCAGGAGGTGCAGAGCAAGTGCCGGTTGAAACGGCAACGGTGGACGAGGGTATGGAGGCCATCGCCGCCGAGTAACCCTTATGAGGTCTGGAACTTTGAGACAGCGGCTTCCGGGCACCGGAAGCCGCTTTTTTTATGTCCGGCACCCCGGAAAGAGGGAGAGGGCGGCTTCGCCTTCTGTGCCGAATAACCGGCATCAGAGGAGAGTTTTCCATGACCACAGCCACCATCCTGCCCCCTGCGTCCCGTGGCGCCGCGTCCGGCGGCTTCCGGATTGATCCCTCCCGTGGCGAACGCAGCACCCGCGTATCGTCCGAATGGTTCTCGCGCCCCGATGACGAGCGTTACCTGTCCCTGTCTGACCTGCATGCCGCGACCCTGGCGCGGGCGGATCGGGCCACCGCTCGTACGGTGGAAAGCCGCGCCATCCGCGTGGAGGCCGCGCGCGACAATGCCGAGCGCCTGACCCTGACTGTGCCGGGGCAGAATGACCCGATTGTGCCCACCCACTGGTCCTTTGGTCAGATGTGCAGCCTGGTCGGTGCGCCATCGTCGTACCTGCGTAACCTGCCGGCCCCACTGGCGGCGATCAATCTGCAGCACGGGCTGCTGTCGCACCGCGCCGAACTGGTGAAAACGCTGGAGACCGCAGATGGCCGCGTCGAACTGCGCGCCGTGACCGGCCCCGATTACGGCCGCATCTGGGACCATGAACTGGTCGGTGCGGTGCGCAAGATCGCCGGTGACGGCACAGGCGATACCAACTGGAAGGTGCCCGGTGTGATCGACTGGGCCACCATGACCCATAATCCCTATGTCGACATCACGAAGGAGACCACGACGCTCTATGCATCGGACCGCGATGTGTTCCTGTTCCTTGTGGACGACACGCACCCCATTGAAGCGGGACGCCTGTCCAATGGCGACCCCGATCTCTATTTCCGGGGTTTCTATGCCTGGAACAGCGAGGTCGGTAGCAAAAGCCTCGGTATTGCGTCGTTTTATTTGCGCGGAGTGTGTCAAAACAGGATGCTGTGGGGCGTGGAAAATTTCGAACAGATCACGATACGGCATAGCAAGTTTGCAGCCTCGCGTTTCGTGCATCAGGCGACACCGGCGCTCCGGAATTTCGCTACGGCCAGCCCGGCGTCGTTCGTCTCCGGCATTCAGGCCTCGCGCAAAGCACTGGTGGCCAGAACAGATGATGATCGGGAAAGTTTCCTGCGTCGTCGTGGGTTCTCCAAACCGGAAACCACCAGGATCATCGAAACTGTGCTGCACGAGGAGGGACGCAAGCCCGAGAGCGTGTTCGATTTCGTACAGGGTATTACGGCGTTGGCCCGTACGAAAACCAACCAGGACACACGACTGGATCTGGAGGGCAGGCACGCAAGCTGATGGAGAAGGTCGGATGAGCGGGCCTGTCATCAGAAAGTGGCGTGGTGGGGAAGGGGCGGCGGACAGGGGCCGCCGCCTTTTGCCTGTCGGCAGGTCAGTCGTTCAGGCTGTCCTTGAGCGCTTGGCAGGCGTGAAGGCCAGCTTGCGCGAGGCCGCGATCTGGATGGTCGCACCCGTGGCCGGGTTGCGGCCTTCGCGGGCGGCGACTTCCCTGACCTTGAACTTGCCGAAGTTCGGCAGGGTGATTTCATCACCGGCCTTGGCGGCGGCGGTCATCGCTTCGATCAGGCGTCCAGCACCTTGCGGGTATCGGTTTTGCTCGTGTCGGTGGTGGTGGCGATATGATCGACCAGATCGGCAATCTTCATGAAACTATCCTTTTGCATTCGGGCCTGTGCCCGTTGCCTCTGCCGTTACGGGGGAATCATGGCGGCATCAAGCCTGCAGGGAGGGTGAGATGACAGATACGCAGTCATGGGATGCTGGCGATCTGGCCCGCAGGCTGGCTGAAAATGCCGAGGCGGTCTGTTGGCATTACCTCTCGGCCGGGCGACGGCACGGCAATTACTGGCTGGTCGGCGACGTCCACAACACGCCGGGACGGTCGCTCTATGTCCGCCTGCATGGTGGACCGGACGGCCGTGGCCGTGCGGGGAAATGGACGGATGGCGCGACAGGACAGCACGGCGATCTGCTCGACATCATCCGTGAAAGCCTCGGGCTGCTGGATTTTCGCGATGTCGCCGACGAGGCCCGGCACTTTCTCTGCCTGCCGCAACCACAGCCACGACAGCCCCCGGATCGCGGCCGCTCCCATGCGTTCAGCCACGATACTTCGGGGCAGGCATCTGGCACCGCAGACGCCGCACGTCGGCTCTGGTCCATGTCCCGCCCTATCGTCAGCACATTGGCGGAAACCTGGCTGCGGCATCGTGACCTGACACGTCTGACGGACCTGTCATCCCTGCGTTTCCACCCGGATTGCTACTATCGTGCCGATACCGACAGTCCGACCGAGACCTGGCCCGCGATGATCGCCGCCGTGACCGACCTTGCTGGCCGTGTTACCGGCGTCCATCGCACTTGGCTGGCGCGCGACGGACGCGGCAAGGCGCCCGTCGCCAAGCCCCGTCGGGCCATGGGCGACCTGCTTGGCAACGCCGTGCGCTTTGGCACGGTGTCCGACGTTCTGGCGGCGGGCGAGGGGATCGAGACGGTGCTCTCGCTCCATGAAATCACGCCCGATCTGCCGCTGGCCGCCTGCCTGTCCTCGGCGCATCTCGCCGCCATGGTGTTTCCAAATACGCTGCGGCGCCTTTACGTGCTGCGCGATGACGATCCCGCCGGGGACCATGCGGTGACGACCCTGCAGGACCGGACGCAGGAGGCCGGGATCGAGTGCCTCGTGCTGTCACCGCGTCTGGCGGATTTCAACGATGATCTCCGCTATCTCGGGCGTGGCGCAATGCGGGCGATCCTGCATCCCCAGCTTGCCCCGCAGGATGTGGCGCGGTTCCTGCATCCGGTCACACACTGAGGTGGGCCGGGAAGGTGGTGTGAGGGTCAGCTTCTTTCCGGTGTGGCGCGCGGCTGTCCCGTTTCCGGATGAGGCGCGCCCGCGTCCTTTCAGGAAGGGGAGCGGGCGTCAGCCAGGCCGGGCCTGCAATGGCGGAGCCGGCTATTTTCCGCCGCGCGTGCCGCGCTTTGCATCGCGAAGCAAAATAGCCGTCTCCCTGCCATCCTTCACTGCGTTCCGGCCGCGCGCGAGCGAGCGGTTCCGGCCCGGCCTTCATCTGCCGCTATCCGCCCCCGGAAAGGCCGCGAGGGGCGCGGCCTGAACCGGAGGACAGACCCATGACCCGCACACAGGACGATTTCGAACCCGCCCACGCCACCTCTTCCACCGCCCATGTGCTGGCGGAACTCCAGCTTTACGGCCATCGTCCGTTCGAGGATGAGCCGGACGCGAGGCCGCTGCCCGACGCCAGCCAGATCGAGGGCGCGGTCGCTGACATCTTCGACGCGCTGTCCGCCACGCTGACCGACACGCGACTTGAACCCGATCTCGAACCGCTGCTCTGGTCCACCGTCAATGTCTTTCACCGCATGGTCGGGCAGGTGGAGCATGATCTTGACCGCAACGAGCAGGCGCAGAAACGCGGCCAGCAGGAACAGGATGGCAGCGAGATCCGCTCGGTGGAACTGGAGCGCCTCATCGCCGAGGGGCTGACCCTGCTGGAACGACGTAACGCTTACGAGATCTTCCGCGATCTCGCCTGCGACCAGTTCGAGCGCCTGACGATGTCGCCCTGGCGGCCGCGCTCCGGCTCGCTGGTCAGCCGCAGCACCCTGACTGCCTCCATGATCGACAGCCGCGATTTTCTCAACGCCCGCCGCAAGGCCGAAACCGAACTGCTCGTGCCTCCCGGACCGAAGGTCGCGGTCACCGGCGGGCTCGATTTCGAGGACCATCATCTGATCTGGAACCGCCTCGACAAGGTGCGCGAGAAGCATCCCGACATGGTGCTGCTACATGGCGGCTCACCCAAGGGGGCGGAATTCATCGCCTCCCGCTGGGCCGATCATCGGCAGGTCGCCCAGATCGCCTTCAAGCCGGACTGGAACCGGCATGGCAAGGCCGCCCCGTTCCGGCGGAACGACGCCCTGCTGAAAGTCCTGCCCGTCGGCGTCATGGTGTTCCCGGGATCGGGTATTCAGGACAATCTGGCCGACAAGGCCAAGCAGATGGGTATTCCCGTGTGGAAGTTCCAGAAAGGGGGTGGCGCGTGAGCGCCATTCCCATGACTGTTTCATGAAGGCGGCCTGACATCTGCTGCCAGATGCCTGGGCCGCAATGACGTCGGGCTCCCCAGACGCTGCGCACCTGATGGCGGGAAGCACGTTCGCCCGTCATCCGGAAGGCCCCACCCGGAGAACCGGCGGGACGGAGTTCGATGGCAGCCCCGTGCGTCTGCGGGGACGGTCCATTGGGATGAAAAGCCCGCGCCAACCCCATCGGTGAAAGGGCCGGGACGGCAGGCAGCGAACGAGGGATCATCCGGCCCGCTTTGAAAGGATGCGCCTGTGCCGGGAGCGGGGGCCTGTCGCACTGCACGGGCGACCCTGCCCATGAGCGGGTGAAAAGGCGGCGTAACATCGGGGACGGCAGAAACGACCACCGGACGGGGCCAGTTTACAACAGTGGCAGCGTGACAGTCTCGCGCCAGATCGCATCGTCCCCCACCTGACGGACCGGTCATGCCGGCATCGCATCTCCGGGGGGCTGGCGGGTTCGCACACCATGGCCTCTGTCGGATGGCTGATCTAGCCGAAGTCCGGCTGCGCTCGATCGGCTGGCCGCAACGGCGTTCCAGAACTTTCTTCCCCTGTCGGCTGCGCCGCCATTCCTCGCGAGACAAGAAAGTTCCGGCCCTGCCGTCCTCCGCTGCGCTGCGGCCCCGAGGGGTGCTCTGCCGCTCGCCTCCGGCTGGTCGATCGCCATCGAGGCCACGGTGGTCGCGGCCCGATAGCAGCATGGAGATACGACAATGGCTAACATCGGTTCCTTCAAGAAGGTGGGTGAAGGCTTCGAAGGCGAAATCGTCACTCTGGCCCTGCAGGCCCGCAACGTCCGCCTGGTGGTGGAAACCAACCGTCCCAACGACAACGCCCCCAACTACCGCGTCTATCTGGGCAGGATTGAACTCGGTGCGGCCTGGACCCGCCGCTCCAGCGAAGGGCGCACCTATCTGAGCCTGAAGCTGGATGATCCCTCCTTCGCCGCCCCGATCTTCGCAAACCTGTTCACCGACGAGGAAGGGGAAGGCTACTCTCTCATCTGGACCCGGCCCCGCAGCCGGAACGGGGACTGAACCTCCCACACCCAACCCCGCCCGGTCTCTCCGGGCGGGGCCTTCTGGGTCTTTTTTCCGCGTGATCTTCCGGGGCGCGGGCGATCGTGCTGGTCGCCCCACGTGAGACGCAGGCGGAATCCGAGGCTTTCCCTCAGCCTTCCCATTGTACCATGCGCGAGGGCGAACCGCGTCAAGGACTGTGGTCCCCCCAATTTTGCCCGACGCACCCGTGCCGGGCGCGCCAGACAAAATCGGCTCCCCCACGCGCCGGCGAGCCGGTCGCCTGCGGCGATCCCTGACCCGGTCCGCCCCGGCATGAGCCGTCTGTCCTGTCTTCGAGAAACGAAAGGAGCAGGACGATGACCACGCACCACGACTACATCCAGATGCTGCGCGCCGAACTCACCAGCTTTCATCTCAGCAAAGGCGAGCGCCGACAGATCGAGCGCGAACTCAAAGAGGCGCTTGCACAACAGACCCGTATCGAATCACACAGGCCGCCACCGCCCCATTGAGGGCGGATACGGTAGGGTGAGGAAGCCTATTTCTGATCGTCCGTCGGGAAGTGACTTTCGTCCAGTAGCGCGGCCGGCCGCACGTCCAGCGCCTGCGACGCATGCCACAGCGAAAGCAGCGTCGCGTTCTGGCGCCCGGTCTCGATCCAGCTGATATAGGCGCGGTCCACGCCCATCCGTTCCGCCAGGGCCTCCTGGCTGAGACCGGCGGCGCGCCGCAGGCGCCTCACGTTCGCGCCGAAAAGTCCTCGGATGTCCATCCGCAGGATAGGAACGATTTGTGTATTATCGCGCTACGTATTATAATACACGGAACGTCAAACGCCTTCTCCCGTGATGCGCTATGGGCATCACGTGATGTCGCGGAAACCGAAGTTTCCGGCCCATCTGGCGTGAATTACCCCTCAATATCGAAACTACCCGGACCTTGCCGGATATGTTTGGGATCACCTCCCCGAGTCTTCGGGACTATCCGTTCCGGTTCCGCACCGGATACTGGGTCGAATCCATGACATATCGGGGGAGGGGGACGTGCCGACAATCCGGCCGTGGGATGCCGCACCCCTTCGTCGCGCCTACGCCGGGCTCGACTCTGCCGGTCTCGCCCAGGAATGGCTGCGACACAATCCGGCCTACCGGCGCGATCATGCAGCAACCATGACGATGGGCAAGGTTGACGCCGAGGCATGGCGCGCTTTTGCTCGTCGCTGGGGGTTGCGTTTTCCCTGTCGATCCTGATCTCCCCGCCTGGCTTGCCCCCGCATTCTGGGATCCGGACATCGCGCCGGAGGTTGCCGTGCGTGGCGATGGGGGTGACATCCTGTCCCGTCTCACGCCATACGAGCGGGCACGACATGATGGTCCCGATGGCATCCATCTCGTGCTGGACAGTGCGGCGGGTCCGCTGCGCCTTGTCATAGTCGTCGATCGGCAGCCCGATGCGTCAGGAACCTGGTTCGTCATCGATGACGGGCACCTCCCGACCCGTCTGGCCTGCGTTGCACGCTTCGGCCGCCTGCTTGCCGGCCAGGCGCCCGGTCCTCTTCCTTCCAGCTTGCGCCTGAGTCCCCAGCAGAAACTGCGCCAGATCCGCATGCTCTGCATCGCCGAAGGCCGGCGCACGGGGGTGACAGCGCGCCGGATCGCAGCCGGCATCTACGGCGAGCGCATCCTGCACCTGTCCCGCAATGAGTGGCGTGCCAGCTCATGGCACCGGGCTTTCTACCGCGACCTCGACGGTGCCGACTTCTATCTGAACGGCGGCCACATCGCCCTCCTTCAGGGGCTGAAGCAGGGGGGTGACAGTCTGGCGGCCTGAACTTTGTCATCCCTCCCCACAGCTCATTCTCCGGCAGCGTCCTCCCATGAGCCGCGACATTCCGCACGCGGCCCGATCCACCGGGAGGAAGACCCCATGCGTGTCCAGCCGACTCTGCCACCGCGCTATCTGCGCACCCCGGACGCGGCCAATTTCGTTGGCCTGTCCATCCGCACCCTCGAAAAACACCGGAGTTGCGGCACCGGTCCCCTCTACCGCCAGCTTGGCGGCCGGATCGTCTATGCCGTGGAAGATCTCTGCGCCTGGGCCGATCTAAACGTCCGGCTGTCCACCGGGGATGGTGGCGGCATTCCCATGCCGGCCGATCCCCGCGCCTATATCATCCGCTTGCAGGCCAGGGCTCGCAAGGCGCAGCGGAGTGCCGGACGATGATGCCAGCCGCCGATAGCTGGCGTCAGCCCGACCGCCGCTTCGTGGTCACGGGGGCGGCAAGGCCCCGCGACGTCCGCGATCTAATGGGCCGCCCGTTCTTCCGTTGGGGAAAACGCCGCGTGTCATCCCCGTCGATTACGAGGCGCGGCATGCCAGTGTGACGGTGTCGGCACCGGACGGATCGGGCATGGCCACGATCTGGGATGCGGACGTGCTGCTGTGGCTGACCGGACAGATCGTCGATGCCTGAACCACGACCTGTGGGTATCGCGCCATGTGCGCTTCACGCCCTGGCGTCTGTTCCAGGATCTGGGCTGGGCGACGGGGGCGAACGAGTATCGGCGCCTGCACGGCGCGCTCGGGCGTCTGGCGGCCACGACCGTCGCTACCAACATCCGCAATGGCGCGGACTGGCGGGAGAAGCCGTTTACCTGGATCAGTGACGTCCGGATTTCCCGTGAGGATGGGGTGGCCCTGACGCTGGCGGACTGGCTGATGGAGGCCGCCTGCGACCGTTCCCGCGTCCTGAGCGTCGACCCTGCCTATTTCCGTCTTGGCGGGGGATTGGAGCGGTGGCTTTACCGCCTGGCGCGACGCCATGCCGGGCGACAGAAGGAGGATGGTGCTTCGATCTGGCGGACCTGCATGCGCGCTCGGGCAGCCTGACCCGGCGTCGCGACTTCGCCGCCAAAATCCGTGCCATAGCCCTCGCCCGCACGGTTCCAGGTTACACGTTTCGTGTCATTTCTGGCGGAAAACTGGGAGTTTTATGCGCCGCTCCAACGAGTCAATCCACCGGGACTGTGGATAACGATGTGAAACCTGTCGTCGGACCGGCGGCGCATCATATCGTGGGACCGTTGGCGGATTCATCGTCGGACCATTGGCGAAAAACGGCGCAACCCATTGGTTTTGAAGGCGGAATCGGCCTCTTAACTTATATAACTTATATAATAACTTATTATGTAGGGGATTCCGGCCTTTCGGACACCTTCCCGACAGCCCCGGTGAGACGGGAAAAAGAGGCTCGGGAAGCGGTCGCGGATCGCATGGTCGGTGTCCCATGACCGACTGTTCTTTCCGGCTACGGGGCGATGTGCTCACCACGGTCGAACTGACCTGGATCGAGAAGCGCATCGAGCACTGGGTCCGGTTCGGTCATCCCATAGAGGATCTCATTCTCGACCGTCGGCGCAGGCTGATGAGCTTCACGCCGGACAGCGTGTTCGCTTTCATCCGCTGGGCCGCGAACGATTTCGGCACTGTGGTGTCCTGCATCGACATCGTGCGCGCCGTCGGGGCGCAGGAAGCATGCCAGACCGTGCCCTTTGTTCGTCCCGGCGGCGAGAGCCTGCTGCGCCAGAGCGGCTGGCCAAAAGTGCGCCGGGTGCTGGAGGCTATCGACGGCGTGGAGGCGTTGGGGATCGATCCTGTCGCCGCCTGTCCCGATCACTGGCGGCATCTGCATCACCGGCTCACGGCGGCGCAGGAGCCGCGTCCCTACACGTCAGAGCGCCACGAGGCGTGGCTGCGCCGGAGGGCGGCGTCATGACCCGGCGCGGCTGGTTTTTCACCACGTATTTCGCCGTGCTCGGCGTCGGTGCCTCGCTGGCGTTTCATCCCGCGCCACGCTGGGTCTGGAACGAAACGGCGAGTGTTCCGGTCGGGCTGTATCGCATCCAGCCCACGGTCCCGGTGCGCGTCGGTGACATCGTCGCCATCCGCCTGCCGGAGCGCGAGGCGACGCTGCTGGCGACACGCGGCTACCTGCCTTTCGGCGTGCCGCTGCTAAAGCCTGTGGCAGCACTGGCGGGGCAGAGTGTCTGCCGTAACGGCGCGCATGTCACCATCGACGGAAAGGCCGTCGGTGATGCGAAACCCATCGACCATCGGGGCCGGGTGCTGCCGGTCTGGCAGGGCTGTCAACGTCTCGGGCCGGGGCAGGTCTTCGTCATGAACGCTGCCGTGCCAACCAGTCTGGACGGGCGGTATTTCGGTGTCCTGCCGATGGACACCGTCATCGGACGCGCCGTGCCGGTGCATGTCAGGACGGGAGAGGCGGAGCCGCCGCCGCATTTCGATCCCCTCCCGGAACCGGATGATCCCGCGCGGAAGGGACTGTTTCTGGCTCCGCCCATGCTGCCCGCGAAAGAGAGCGAACCGCCCGTCCAATGACGGTGACGTGGTCGTCGGATTTTCCGTCATTCCCACTCTGTCTGAAAGGATTTTTCCCATGAGCCAGATCGGATTTTTCACCCGCACCGCTGATGGTTTTGCCGGACGCGTGCGCACCCTGTCGCTGGATGCTGAACTGACCTTCGTACCAGCGGAAAACAATGGCGCGGAGCATGCTCCGGATTATCGTATTCACCTGGGTGACGGGGATACTGGCCCCGAGCTGGGCGCGGGATGGAAACGCACCGGGGAACGTGCCGGCGAGTATGTTTCTGTGCTCCTGGACGATCCCACTTTCATGCAGCCGATCCGCGCCACACTGTTCCAGGCCGGACGTGGTGGCCGCGAGTGGCAACTGGTCTGGAACCGGCCTGCAAAACGCCCAGGAGGCCGGGAATGAGCGCCCGGTTTTTTATGTCCGCCGGCGTGCTGGCCGTGCTCGCGCTAACGCTCTCGCCGACCATCGCCCACGCGCAGGATTTCGACGATCTGGTGCGTCAGGCGGCGGAACGGAACGCGATCCCGCCAGCGTGGGTGCGGGCAGTCCTCCGTGCCGAAAGTGCTGGCGATCGGCACGCGGTCTCCGGCGCCGGTGCGATGGGTCTGATGCAGCTTATGCCCGGCACGTGGAGGGACGTCCGCCGCACGCTCAATCTGGGAGATGATCCCTTCGATCCACATGACAACATCGCGGCCGGGGCAGCCTATCTGCGATGGCTGCATGACCGCTACGGCGATGCAGGGTTTCTCGCCGCTTATAATGCCGGTCCCGGTCGCTATGACGATCATCTGGCGACTGGTCGGCCATTGCCTGCCGAGACGGTTTCCTATGTCGCATCTGTCGCCCGGCTGATCGATGACCCGTCGTTCAGCGCGCATTTCTCCATCCCGCTTTCCATTGCTCCGGCGGGTGGCTGGACTTCCGCGTCGCTCTTCATTTCCGGCAGCGAAAGTGCGCTTTCATCGTCATCTCAGGGCATTTTTTTAAGACGATCCGGGCAGACGATTTTTACTCCGTCCACGCTCTTCGCAGGTCATGTCCGTAGCGCGCCGGGAGTGGGTTTGGCGCAGGGGAAGTGAATCACGAAAACCCCGGAAAAGGACAGAAAAAGTGAGGGCTGGATAAAAGGCCGCACATCGCGGCTCGGTTGGGCTGGCTGTTTTCCGGGGTTTTTGAGGCCTTGTCGCAAGGTGCCTGGATTTTCCGCACTTCGCGTCGAGGCGTCATCTCATTGATCCGACGTGATCTTTCGCGCGGTGCAGGACATTTTTCATGAACAGGGACGAGGAATTCCGGGTTCGGCCGGGGCGCATCCGCTC
>NZ_BAIO01000008.1 GCF_000613305.1 Komagataeibacter kakiaceti JCM 25156 | reverse complement strand
AGCACGGGGAGGCGCCACCCCTTGCGGCGCCTGACCGGAGATGGCAGCCCTTCTCAGGCTGCCGCCTCTTTTTCCTTCTCCCTGTCCTCGGTGTCGTCATGCACCGGGTCTTCATCGGTCGCGGTCGCCGCCAGATCGTCTTCCAGCGCTTTCAGCTCGGCGCGCTTTTCATCAAGCATCGCCTGTTCCGCGAACGGCAGGCCCAGACGGGCCCGGTAGGATGGCAGGCGACGCTGCGCTTCCTCCCGCATCCGGATTGCGTCACGGAGCGCGTCGTCGATCCGAAGCAGCGCATGCTCGAGACGCGACGTCAGCCCAAGGCCCTTCGTGTCGTCCTCGACGGCGATCTCAATGCGACCCGAGCGTGCTTCCACAAACAGCGTCACGTCGACCGCGCGCTTTTCGTAGTACACGCGACGGCCTGGCCCAGCTTCGCACATGACGGCGAACCCACCGATGCGTCCGAGGTTCCAGACCCCTGCCTCACCGTTCTTCGCCGCCAGGCGGACCTGGGACAGGAGCCATGACCCGGCCTTCTCGCGCTCGGTGAGGTCCCCCTTGTTCCTGCGCAATACGAACGCATCCCCCTTCGTGGGCTGACGGCTGGCGATATCCGCCTCGATGAGCGGGATCTGGCGCTCCGCGCCCGCAATCTCACGCTCGGCCCGGTCGATGGCACGTTTTACGGCGAACTGGTCGTCATAATGGGCGGCCGCCAGCCTCTCGAGCCGCGCAAGATCGGCCTCCAGCCCGGCTTTGTGCATCAGCCGGGCATCGCCTGAGGCGAGCGCCTTGGCCATGGCGAACTGGTTTCCCCCTTCCCCGCCAATGTCCTCGATCCGCCGGATGGAACGGTCACCTGACATCGCAAGGCCAATAAAGCGCTGCTTGCGTTCGAGGAGCTGCCAGTTGGTCGCGTCAACAGAACCCTGCTGGGCATAGGCGTAGAGTTCGATTTCCGCGTGCTGGTTGCCCTGCCGCTCGATGCGGCCCTCGCGCTGGATGATGTCGGAGACCAGCCACGGCACGTCGAGATGGTGCAGGGCCTTGAGGCGCTGCTGGGCGTTGACGCCGGTGCCCATGGTCGCCGTCGAGCCGATCAGGATCCGCTTGCGGCCGGCATTGAGATCACCAAACAGCTTCTGCTTCGCCGCACTCTTCCTGTAGTGCTGCATGAACGCGATTTCCGCGCGCGGCACGCCCAGGCGGATCAGTTCATCGCGGATCCACGTGTAGGCGGAAAAACCGCGTGTCTCCATCGCGCTCTCGGTGCCCAGATCCGAAAAGATCATCTGCACCGCCCCCGGCAGGTCGTACGGCCGACCGGTTTCAGGATCGCTGTAACGGCTTTCTGATGTCTCCTGCCAGATCCGGAACACGTTCCCGATCAACAGGTTGAGCTTCGACGTGTCATCATTCGCGGCGAGAGGGGCGACGAAGCGCAGGTCGATCGCGGCATGACGGGCATCCGTGATGACGGACAGGAGGATGTCATCGCCCTTCTGGGGACGCCCCTGGCGTGCTTCGATAGCGTTGATGCGGGCCGCCAGCGTCTTCTGGTAGGCCCTGAAGTTATCGTTTGTCGGCGCGACAATAATCTCGCGGCGTCCGCCCCGGATCGCAGGCAGTTTCACGTACTGGCGCAGGTCATCGTGCTGCACGACATCCGCGAAGTCGCGATACATCGCCATGAGGTCGGCTACGTTGACGAACTCGGTGAAGCGCGTGACCGGCTTGTAAAGCCCGCTTGGCTGCAGTTCCAGTTCGGTACGGGTTTCGCCGAAATTGGCTGCCCAGGCATCGAATTCATGCAGGTAGCGCTTCTGCAGCGCCTCAATATCCATATAGCGGCTGACCGTCCACATTTCGGCGAGCGTATTGGTGATCGGGGAGCCGGACGCCATGATCAGCGGACGTTCCGGATTTTTTGCCGCCAGGTAGCGCGTCTTTACGAAGAGATCCCAGGCCCGCTGCGAGCCGTTCGGATCGACCCCCTTGAGGTCGGACTGGTTGGTTGCAAAACTCAGCTTCCGGAACTGCTGCGCTTCATCAACGAGGATCTGGTCGATGCCGATCTCTCCCAGATGCACGAGATCATCCTTTCGAGCGGCAAGGCCTTCCAGCTTCGCCTGCATCTTCTCCTTCATGCTCTCGACCCGCTTGCGCGACAGGCGGTCGGCCGCGTCGACGCTTTCCAGCACTTCCTCGTAAGACGCGATCTGCGCCTCGATCATCTGGCGTTCGAAATTCCCCTCTACCGGGATGAACCTGAATGCATCATGCGTGATGATGATCGCATCCCAGTTTCCGGTCGCGGCCCGGGCGAGGAACCGCTGGCGCTTTGCCTTCACGAAGTTCGTCTCGTCGGCGACGAGGATCCGTGCGGTCGGGTAGAGCATGAGGAATTCGCGGGCCATCTGGGCGAGGCAGTGACCGGGGACGGCGATCATCGCCTTGCTGATCAGCCCAAGCCGCTTCTGCTCCATGACGGCCGCAACCATCGAGAAGGTCTTTCCGGAGCCGACCGCGTGCGCGATATACGTGCCGCCCGCGGCGATGATCCGCCAGATGACCCGTTTCTGGTGGGGGCGCAGGCTGATCGTGGTGCTTGCACCGGGCAGGCGCAGATGGGAGCCATCAAACGCGCGTGCAACCAGATTGTTGTAAGTATCATTGTACAGCCGGACCAGCCGCTCGGCCCGATCGCTATCCTGCCAGACCCATGTCTCGAACGCACGCCTGATCGCCGCCAGTTTTTCCTTTGCGGCTTCCGTCTCCTGTGTGTTCAGTTCGCGGTGCTCATTGCCATCGCCATCACGCCAGACATCCCATATTTTTGGCGATGCCTGCGTCAGGGCATCTTCCAGCAGTTCGCCGGCATGTCGCCGTTCCGTTCCCCAGACTGACGTCGCCTCGGCCTTGCCCATGAACGCCCGTTTCTCCACGGTCCAGCAGGCGACCGCAGGCGCGTGATAGATGACCGTTTCGACCCCGAGCACTTCGGCGGTAAAGGCGATGATGTCGCTGACCGGCAACCAGGGAGCGCCAAGCGCGCGGTGATCTCCGACGGACGCAGATCGGCTGGCTGGACGGCTTCCAGCGCCGTGACGTTCCGGGCGTAGCGCCCATCGATCCGGGCTGCATCGCGTGCCTCTTCCAGCTTGGTCCGCACGGCGCCGGAGAGCATTTCATCAGCCGTGACCCAGATATCGCGACCATCCACGCTTCGTACCGGATCGAGATAGACCGCGTCCCCCAATGCGGCCGCGACCTCAGCTTCGGACTGTCCCATCAGTTCCGCGATCCGCGGCATTTCCACACTGCCTGTTTCATGCAGGCAGACGGCCAGGGCGTCGTGGGCGGAATGGATCTCGGGTTCGACAGGCGCATGAATGACCCGTTCCGAGAAAATCGGTCCCATCCGGCCTTTCTGTGTCGCCTCGTCGTATTCCTCGATGGACGAGACCAGCCAGACGTCGGGATCATCGTAAAATGGCGTAAGGTTCGGCCGCCGCTGGGTTTCGTTTTCGACCCCGGTTTCTGGATCGATGCGGACCGTCACATTCATCAGGTTGATCGGCCCGAACTGTCGGACAAAGCTGAAATAGGCACGCTTCAGGTCACCTTGCAGGCGTCCATAGGGCAGGTTCTCCATCTGCGCCCGCAGGACCGCGCGTGCCGCATCCCGGACGGGTATCAGCGCGGTAATGATCCGGGCATGCTTCTGGAAGAGGCCATCCTTCTGATCCCCCTTCCTGATGGCGACCGTGGTGGCCTGTCCGTCGCAGATCTGCTGCAGGACGCCTTTCGTGACGAAGTAGGAGCCTCTTTCAGTTGGGCGCCATCGGCAGCCGTGCCGACCAGCACACCGGCTCCCACCGGCCGGACAATACGCTGGTCCAGGGGTTCCGGAAAGCGCACGTCCTGCCCGATCCGGCTCAGGGCCCCGGGCAACATCACATCGAGCCTGCCGTCGGCACGCGCGTCGCATGTGTAATCGGGACCGAACTGGGTGGTGGTCCAGCCGTGATGGCCAAGCACCTGCTCCGGATGGTCGAGAAAGTAGCGATTGACGAGGAGTGGACCGTTACCCTGGTCGCTATCCGTAAGGGCGTCGGTTTCCAGCCAGGTCTCGTCATCGGCCATGTCGCCGATCATGCGCTTGCGTAACACCAGTACGTCCACCACCACGTCCGTGCCGGCGTCATCGCGCATTGCCCCGGCGGGGAGCCGGACCGCCCCCACGAGGTCAGCCATCTCGGCGATGGTCCGGCGCGCGGTGCTGTCCGTCTTGTCCAGCGTATGGCGGGACGTCACGAACATTGCGATGCCGCCCGGGCGGAGTGCTTCGATGGATCGGGCGATGAAAAAGTCATGCAGGCTCAGCCAAGCCGCCCCAGACCTTCCGGGCCACGCACGGTGCGATTGGAAAAGGGTGGATTACCGATCGCAAGGTCATACCCGTCTGCGAGCTTCACTGTCGTGAAATCCTCGCTGCGGATCCACTGGTTCGGATAGAGCCTGCGTGCAATCCTTGCCGTAATCGGATCATTCTCGATCCCGGTAAAGGCGATGCGTCCCTCGAGCGTTTCCGGTCGGGCTGCGATGAAAAGACCGGTCCCACAGCCGGGTTCAAGCACGGAACCGCCTCTGAAGCCCATCTGCAGCACTTTGTTCCAGAGTGCGTGCACGATCAGTTCAGGCGTAAAATGCGCATATTGTGTCGCGCGCTTCAGTCCTGCCCTTTCAACGTCTGTTGTGGAGGCATTGATCGCCTCGCCAATCTCTTCCCAGCCTGGCGGGTGCTATCGCTTCCCGATGGAAACAGGTTGTTCGCCAGTTCTCCTGCTCCAAAGCCGATGAAGCGTGACAGGACGATCTGTTCGGGGGACGCGGCGTTTCGATCTGCTTCTTCGATCTCCTTGAGCAGCGCGATAGCCAGTGCATTGTCACGGGCCCGCTGGTTCCAGGTGTCAGCGAGGCCTCGGTCGGCCACCATATGAAAGTCGATCTTGGGAAGGACCATCGCGGCCGGTGTGGCAGGCGGGACGGAGGACGCGCCGTCTTCGCCTTCAAGTTCGCCCCAGAAAAGGTCGTTCTGGGTATCTGCGAGAGCGGTTGTGCCGAAGAGGTTGAGCTGGAACGACATGGCCGTGCTCCGTACAAACGCCGGCACCCGGCGCTGCTTCTGCAGGCCGGGATGTTTCCGGGTCAGGTTTTCGGGATGTCAGGAACGGGCGTGCTAATCAGGTTGTGTCGCCTGATTACTCTTTCCTTCAGCTCTCATTGCAACCGGGTCGGGCAGTGCGGGGCAAGGGTGCCGCGTAGCGGCAGCACCGGACCCGCGCGCAGGCGACGCAGACGCCGAGCACGGGGAGGAGCTACCCCTTGCGGCGCGCTGGCCGATCTGGTGCAGTTTTGTCTTATTTAGACCTTTTTTTTGGCCGTTCCTCTTCGGCAAACAACGGGCAATCGGCTCAAAGCTCTGGCGCTCCCGACCATAGGTAATCTAACTGTGACCCCGGACGATACGTCCTGCGCAAGCAACGCACCAAATCAACAGACAAAAGCGTTTTACGCGGTAAAATTTTTACGGCGTAAAAGATTTGGAACTCTTCTCTTGTCTTCAGAAAGCTGTCCTGTAAAAACTCCTTCTATACGGTGGCGGTCCGCGGAACTCCTGCATCGATAAGGTCCCAATGACAAAACATCCCTCTCCATCAAAACAATCCATCGTGATGCTATCATCGCCAAAGG
This sequence comes from Komagataeibacter kakiaceti JCM 25156, assembly GCF_000613305.1. The sequence continues at coordinate 24,106 of NZ_BAIO01000008.1, read as the reverse complement.
GTGGTGTTGGAAAATCGTCGTTATCCCGGAATATACTTGTTTTAGCTGCTCAATCTGGCAGACAAGTATTAGGACTGGATATGGATAAACAGGCAACTCTAGCCACATGGGCGGAACGCAGGGAACGCGTCCGTGCGAGTATTCCGGCCGTGTCCCATATTCCTGTACATCGCGCGTCCCTTGATGACTGGCGGTCTACCCTGAAAATGGCGAGGCAATCCTCCGCCGATTTTATTGTCATCGACACGCCGCCCTCGATCGAAATCAACATGACAGCAATCTTGGGCTTGTGTGAAGGTTCTGATTTTGTTCTGGTTCCATGCCAGCAAAGCCAAGACGATTTAGACAGCGTGATACCGTGGATGCGCCATTTGAAACAGAGCGGTGCGAAAGCAGCGTTCATCATTAATCGGGCGAATATTCGAACTCGTTCCTACGCGACTATCCGCTCCAAATTGCTAAATGTCGGCCCCGTGTGTCCCGTAGAAATCGCCCAAGCAGAGGAAATATCACTCGCAAATGGTAAAGGGTTAGGCGTCATGGATCTAAGTCGGCCCAAAAACGCGGAAGCGTTTGGCGCACTCTGGTCATACTTGCGACAGGAGTTGGACCTGTGAGCAAAGCCAATTCGACGCGCGGCATCTCGCTGCGAGCCTTGCAGGGCCTTGATGCTGACGAAATACAGCCATCTGATGCGCGTCCTAGCGAGCTACATGAACTCACCACCGTATCTTCTGAAACCTTGGAGACAATTGCATCAGTATTTTCCGGAACGGACCTTGCGAAGGACGAGGGCCGCATCCGGATCATTCTTGATACCCAGCGCGCCGTAACATCTGCGTGGGAAAAGGCTGCGCGTTCCTTTCTGGAAATCGGCCGAGCATTAAATACGCTAGAAAATGCACTTTTTTCGAGAGAAGAAAAAAACCGTCTTAAAGCCAGTTTCGAACGCTTTTTCCCTTTCTCCGAACCGGTGGCCTCCCAGTTGCGTCGGATCGCAAGCATGGTGGATAGTGGCCGAATTAGCGAGACGTTACTACCGGGTTCATATAGTGCAGCGTATCAGCTGACTTTGCTGGGACCAGAGGAGCTTGAAGCGGCGCGCGAAAAGGGCCTAGTCGGACCCAGCGCGTCTCGTTCTGCAATCATAGCATTCCGAAAGTCAATCAAGCGGCCTGCATCTCATGTTGATTTTGCCGCGCTCGTAACAGAGGCGCGGCGCCTTAGATCCACCAGGCGCCAAATGCTGGAACAGCTTGTTGCCATCCGAAAGCGCTTACGTGAAATCGATGAACTTATCGGTGACGAGTAAAAGTTTCGAGAGAGCATTAGGAGGCCAACACCTGCATCTATTACGGGATCGGCAACGCGACCCTCTACACAAGACGATCGAAATACGGTGGGCTTGAGGAGCAGCAAGTAGGAAACTCGTGAGACGCCCGGCATTACGGCGTAGTGCTCTGACTAAGGCGGTGTCCAAACGGGATTACTCGCAACGGCGGGGACGGGCCCGTAGTCTCATCACCGTCGACCCAAGGACGTGGCGCTATGCGTCGTACCGTTCATGCGATACCGAGGTGCGCGGCCTACCGCGCCACCTTGCGTGAGCAACGATGCCAGTTTCCCTATCAGGGTCGGCACATCTTTCTGGAATGCGAAGGAGTAATCCTGATCCACAAGAAGCTGTTCCGGTTGTATCGCAAGGAAGGGTTGTCGGTCCATTAGTGTGGTGGCCAGAAATAGGAAATGGGCACCTACTCGCCGACGCCGGTGCCCGACGGTCCTAATTCGCGCTGGACAACGGATGTCGCTTCCGCGTGCTGACCGTTGAGGACGACTACACGCGAGAGTGCCTAGTACTAGTCACCTGAATCTGAAGTTCGGCTCATTGTCTTATGACAAAAGCGCTTCACCGAGGCGAGGATCTGGTCGGCTGATTTGACCCACCGATACGGCCGTGGGTTTTTGTTATGTGCATCGATAAAAGTTGTGATGTCGGCTTCGAGTGCAGTTGTTGACCGATGCACGCCGCGCCGGAGTTGCTTGCGCGTCAGTTCGGCGAACCAGCGCTCTACCGGATTGATCCAGGAAGCCGAGGTGGGCGTGAAGTGAACATGCCAATGCGGGCGGCGCGCGAGCCACGTCTTGATCGTGGTCGTTTTATGTGTGGCGTAGTTATCCAGCACGAGATGAACATCCAGGTCATCAGGCATCTCGGCATCGATACGTTTCAGGAAGTCGAGAAATCCCGTGGTACGATGACGTTAGTAGCATTTGCCGATTACCGCATCTGTTGCGATGTCGAGGGCTGCAAACAGCGACGTCGTGCCGTTCCGGAGATAGGTATGGGTACGTCGTTCCGGCACGCCCGGTACCATGGGCAGGACGGGCTGTTCGCGGTCCAGCGCCTGGATCTAGGATTTCTCGTCGACGCACAGCACGATCGCGCGGTTCGGTGGCGACATGTAAAGACCGACAATATCCCGAACCTTGTCGACGAATAGCGGGTCCGTCGACAGTTTGAAGGTTTCAGCCCGATGCGGCTATCTTCGACTGTTCGTCCGCAATTAGTCTACTGATTTGCCTCTATGCGACGCAGACGTTTTCATCGTCTACGTTGAGTGAGGACTTTAGCGGGACCTAGGAAACGCGACTACCGTGCGTTTTGGCTCAACAGGTGGAGGTGAGGGAACTAACGTTAGGCCCACAGCACTCAGTTTGACTGCCGCCTCTGGATATACTGCTAGTGCCAGGTTGAGTTGAGCGCAGAAGGTATCACGGAAATGGTCTAGGCGTTTTACGCCAGCGCCGAACTGGGCGTGAAGACCCTTCCAAGTGATTGGCGTGTCCTTCTGGAGGACATGCAGCCGATATGCAAGCCAGCAATATATATCTAAAGCCATCGAGTGTTTACTGATCGCTCGAATTGCGGATTCCTGGATAGGAACAGGATGTCGACGAAGCTGATCGTAGAATGTTTCACTTAGCTTCGTCCGCGCTAAAAGTTGTCCCCCGCTAGAGTCCTCGCCATCTTCCGTAAACAGTGCTTTGTCGACTATAAGTTGTTGTACTAATGCTGACTTTCCTGCTTGTTGGACCTCGAAAGTGAGACGACAGCGCGTGATGCGGAGTGCCTGCTCTCTTACGTCGGCTATCGTTTTGCCGCCAGGAGAGATGTTCATCTTCTTAAGCCAGTCGCGAAGCGACTTTCCGAGCTCAATTTCGCGACTCTGGGTTCTTAGAGCCTCGGTTTGTAGATATAGCAGTATAAGTCTTGCTCGACTTCCGTATGGGACACCAATCCATTGAAGTTCCCCATTCGGAAGTGTTCGTCGACCTGGTTCTACGAGAAGGGTAACTCTGTCGGTGCGAACCTGCCAAGGTGCAGAGTCGGGCTGTTTTTTATGTGGGAGCGGTGCTTGTGCCCAGCCGCTATACATGAAACCTAGTCCGGCATCTTCGTCCGTCAGATATGCGGCGGCCGCATCAACGACACGGCGGTCCATGTCCAGCTGGAGTACATGCTGTCGACCATGCTCCTGAAGCAAGTCATGCACTTCCGCCATCATGGCTCCCCTAGGCATATGTATGTTGGCTCGATTCTGCGTCCATGATGCACGGATTTGTTCAGAATGTCTCTGAGGACTGTAGCGGGATCTAATACTAGTTAAAGATAATTGTATTCTAATATTAGTTTGTCCCGTTAGTGTCCTCGGGATAACTTATGCGAATCGTGCTTGCTCCGTAAGCACGTGTCGCTAGAGTCCTCAGTTTTTCCGCTACAGTCCTCAGTCCCCTGTTGGTCACCTCGCAAAAGGGAGGTGTAGCGAATCGGTATCTCTGAAGGCATCAAGTTTCCCGTCAGAGTCCTCGATTTGCAGATAGCGCTAATTTGGCCCCCGTCAAAGTCCTCAAAACTGAGAAATTTTCAGGTTAGGAGGCTTCTAACAGCCCGATTTTCCTTGATGTTCGGCGGATGAACCTGTTTTTGGCGCACAAAACCCCGCTAGAGTCCTCACTTCGAGGACCGTTTTGCGATCTATTTCGGCTCCAGATTTCCGGCATATCTCAGAAATTAACCTTGCGCGTCGCATGTTCCCGCCAGAGTCCTCAGTTTTTGCCTCTGAAAGAAACTCCATGAGGACTCTGGCGGGAATGTAGCCTGGAACAGGTGTTCAGAACTTTCACTTGGTCGGGTGGCGCGTTGAGACGCTGGCTCCGTCGATGTACGTTTTACGGTCTGTCGGGATAATGTCGTGGCGTGGGCTACGCCCGCCAAAGTCCTCATCTGGATGTTGTGGTTACACTGGGGGCTGACGTCCGTGATCACGCGTGACATGGCCCTGTCTATTTCCGCAGACTCTGCGAATCGACCCTCTCGGATATCCCAACTGATCTACCCAGTGACGCCGTTGTGAGTCGCGGCAGGGAGATAATCAACAGGTCTTCATCAGGGGAAATACTGGTTTCCTGATATTCTGCTTTTTTGCTGTGTGCCACTGGACGAATGCAGGTGAAAGCATGACCGCAATCAGGAAATTCCCCGATCTATTGCCGGGCTTTAGCTGGCGGGATATCGAGGTGAATGGCGTGCGGATCCGCACGGCTACCGGCGGAAACGGACCGCCGCTGCTCATGCTGCATGGTCATCCGCAGATGCATCTGACCTGGCATAAGGTTGCGCCCGCACTGGCGAAACGTTTTACCATCGTGGCCCCAGATCTGCGGGGTTATGGTGATAGCGCCAAGCCTGAAGGTGGGAAGGATCACGCCAACTATTCCAAGCGGGCCATGGCAGCTGATCTGGTTGGCGTCATGCACCAGCTTGGATTTGAACGGTTCATGGTTGTCGGGCATGACCGGGGCGGACGGGTGGCGCACCGCATGGCGCTGGATGCACCGCAAGCGGTGGAAAAACTGGTGCTGATCGATATCGCACCGACAGCAACGATGTATGCCCGGACCAATATGGAATTCGCCCGACGCTATTTCTGGTGGTTTTTTCTGATCCAGGCCGCCCCCTTGCCTGAAAGGCTGATCAGTGGGGATCCAGACTTTTTTCTCGAAAGCCACATTGCAGGACAGATCAAGATACCAGGATCGGTCGATCCGCGTGTCATGGCCGAATATCGTCGATGCTACGCCGACCCGGCAATGCGCCATGCAGCGTGCGAAGACTACCGCGCTGCAGCAGGCATCGACCTCGTCCATGATGCAGCTGATGCAGACAAGCGGATTGAGGCCCCATTACTGGCTCTGTGGGGCGCACGTGGCACCGTGGGCGCGTTATATGATGTTGTCGAGACATGGCGCGAAAAAGCCGTGGACGTGCGGGGATACGCGATCGACTGTGGTCATAGTCCGCAGGAGGAAGCTCCGGTAGAACTGTTGCATTGGCTTGATGCGTTTCTCTGACCTTCGCGAAACAGTTGGAGAGTCAAAGCGCGATTTTCACCGCATTATAGTCAGTTATGCTTTGAAAAGCAGACCCGTTCGATTCAGATGACGCGATCGCTGGAGATACCGATTGGTTGTGTGCGGATTCAGAGGTTACGGAGCGACCTCTGACCCGGATCAGCGGGAAGCGGCAGCATGTTCCAGATAGAGCCGCAGCACCGTAACGGCTTCCTTGTCCTGGGCCGGGCGGGGGGCCGAATGATCCTGTGGCAGGGCAAAGATCGTCTTGACCAGATGCAGCAGCATCACGGCCCGTTCGTCATGTGGCCCCGGAAAACCACCCAGCCGTGACAACAGCTGGCTCATGCGCCCGATCAGCGCCTTGCGGAGCGTTCCTGTCCCATCTGGCAGGGTAATCCCGCTGTCGAGCAGGGAAAGGACGACTGAGCGTTCCGTCCGCAGACGCTGGATGATGTCCAGCAGTCCTTCTGCTGCATCACGTGGCGACAGCGGCGGATCGCGGTCGACCAACTCATCCAGGGCATGCAGGAGCCGCGCGCCGTAGCGTTCGAGTACTGCGGCGGCCAGCACGTCCTTGGTCGGGAAAAAACGGTAGAGCGAACCAATTGCCGTGCTGGCGCGGGCAGCGATCTCGGTCATTGTCGCCGCCTCGTAAGATTTCTCGCCAAAGACCGTTGTCGCGGCCGTAAGGATCGCTTCAACGCGGTCGCGTCCGCGCTGCCGCTTGGGCGCGAGTGGTGATGAACGGGGCGGGCTTGACATAATGCGAGGGTACCCTCAACTTTCTTTTATGCGAGACAGTCCTCGCATAACCGATTTTCCATTGCCGGTCGATGTTTGACCCGACCATGTATCCAGATCCCGGAAGGCGCCGATCCGTGAACAGATTTGACCCACGAACCACCGCTCTTGTCCTCATTGACCTGCAGAATGGCATACTTGCCCTGCCAACCGCCCCGCGGCCATCGTCGCAGGTGCTGGAGAGCGGTAAATCGCTTGCTGCCTGCTTCCGGGATGCCGGTGCTACGGTCGTACTGGTTCGGGTCGCGTTTGCACCCGACTTTGCCGACGCGCCACCCGGTCTGGCCGACCAGCCCTTAAGCCCGCCGGAAGGCGGCCTGCCAGCGGACTGGGCGCACCTGGCGGACGGGCTGGCAGCACCTGGCGATATCGTCATCACCAAACATCAGTGGGGGGCATTTACAGGCACGGAACTTGACCTTCAGCTTCGCAGGCGGGGCATCCGAACGGTCGTACTGGGCGGTATTGCTACGAATTTCGGGGTTGAATCCACCGCACGGCACGGCTGGGAACTTGGCTACCATATTGTCATCGCCGAGGATCTCTGCACCAGCCTGTCAGCAGACCTTCATGATGTTTCCGTCCGCTCGATCCTCCCGCGGATTGCACGCGTGCTGCCTTCCGATACAATCGTGTTTGGCGGTTAAGCAGTGAGGGTAGGGCCATCAGCGTGGCTGCTGACCGGGCGATGGGGCTTACTGGCGCTGCTTTCGCTGGTTTTCGGTATGCTTCTGGCCGTCTTACGCCTGCCGGCCGCGCCGCTGCTGGGACCACTGGGGGCGGCGGTCGTACTGGCCACACGGGGTAGTGCGGTCCGTATTCCCCGCTGGGCCTTTCTCGGCGCACAGGGCGTGGTCGGGGTCATGATCGCCAGCTATCTTTCAGCCTCGATCTTTCACGAAATGGCAGCCAGCTGGCCGGTCTTTGTTGCCGGTACGTTTTCTACCCTGTCTGCGGCAGCCCTTCTCGGCTGGCTGTTGACACGCTCGCGCCTGCTACCCGGCAATACCGCGATCTGGGGTTCGTCACCCGGTGCGGCCACGGTCATGACGCTGATGGCGGAATCATATGGAGCGGATATGCGGCTCGTCGCCTTCATGCAGTATCTGCGCGTGGCCTGCTGCGCCGTCATTGCGGCGGTTATTGCGCGTGTGGCCGGAACGCCGTCCGCCCCGCTGGTCGTGGCACAGACCCTCTCATGGCAGGGGGCTTTACTGGCGCTGGTGATCGCGCTGGCAGGGAGCGCCCTGGGCACCCGTCTGCGCGTGCCGGCCGGGGGACTGCTTGTGCCGATGGGGATCGGGATGGCCGTAAGGCTCGGCGCCCATCTGCCGATCGAACAGCCGCATCTTCTGCTGGTCGCGGCCTATGCCTGGTCGGGTGGGGCATCGGCATGCGGTTTACGCCAGATGTGCTGGCTTATGCCGGACGTGTCTTTCCACGTGTGCTGGGTTCCATCCTCGCGCTGATTGCGGTGTGTGGCGGCTTTGCATTGATACTTGCCCGGCTGGCGCATGTGGATCTGCTGACGGCTTATCTTGCAACCAGTCCTGGTGGAGCTGATTCCGTCTCCATTATCGCCTCGACCACAAAAGTGGACATGCCTTTCGTCATTGCCATGCAGGTCGCCCGATTTTTCTGTGTTCTGGTCACCGGGCCAGCTCTGGCGCGTTTTCTGTCCCGCAGATCGTCGGGAAAAGGGCAGCGCGATGTGTCGCAAGAAATACACGGGAAATAGGCGAAAAGGAGGAGGGGCTTGCTGAAGACCAATGCGACAGATCCCGCCCTTGCAAACCCGCTCGCGCTGAGGCGTGACGACAATTTTGGTCGATGGCGGGAGCAGCGATTTGACCATCAGGGTGCAGTCATTTACCCCGCGTGTCTGGCGCGCAGCATCTTCTTTCGCTGTATCCCCGTTTGACGGTCATATCCATTCCGATGATGTCATAGCTTCCTGTAGTCGCGTGGCTGATGCCGGTTTCCCTGCGAAACATCTGTGCAAAATGGCTCGCACTCTCATAGCCCCTGGTCAGGGCAATCTCGATGATGGACCTGTTGGTCTGCGATAGAAGGTCCTTCGCATGGTCCACACGCCGCCGGATAAACCAGCGTGAAGGGCTTTGCCCCATGGTGTTGTGGAATGACCGGCTGAAATGAAACCGGCTCATCCCGCACAACCCGGCCAGAAAATCGAGATCGAACGGTTCGGCGAGATGGGCCTCCATATGATCAAGCGCCTTGCGCAGCTTCCACGCTGGCAGTTGTGCGGGTCTGGGTGTGGGCGAAGGCTGTGTCTGGGCATAATGACGCAGAAGATGGACAGTCAGACTTTCCAGAAGTCCGTTCACAAATAGAGAACTGGCCGAATGAGTCGTCTGGATCTCGGCCGTCAGGCCTGTCAGAACGCCAGAGATAAATGCGTCCTGAACACCGGAAATTTCGCGCATGGAAAGCCGTGATGGATTAAGCCCTAACGATCGGGCGACGCGGTTCACCAGAGTAGGGCCCAGATAAAGATGCAGGACTTCAAACGGACGGTCCGGATCAGCCTGCCAGCGCAGGAGGTAAGGCGCATCGGTCTGTGTCAGGAAAAATGATCCGGACCCGGCCTCACTTTTCGTCCATTCACCTGTCAGTTCGCGTTCCTCGACCTGTGCTTCTCCTGAGATGATCCGCACCAGAAAATGTTCGGCCACAGCCGGGACAAGCTCTTCATCTTCGTGTTGCGGCCGACGGAATATCCGCATCATAAAATGTTGGTCTGGAACAGGCTTTCTTTCACGACCCTAAAGTTCCAGATTGGAAAGGCCCGGATCATCATCCCGGCGTCTTCCTGGCCGTATCGGCCAGCGCGGTTTGGAGCAACGTCGTGACTTCGCCAAATGTCAGCCTCCATATCGTGATACCAATCATGATCACTGCAGGCGAGGCTGATTCGATGGCGAAAGCCGCGGTTACGGCCGCGAATAAGGCGAAGCCTAATACGACCGATAAGGGGTCAATGCGAGGGTGGGCTGCAGTCGCTTCAATCTTATCGTAACTTGCGTCAGAACAGGCGATGTACTGCAGATATCACACTGGGGTCAGAAGATGGGAAATGCTCTGTATCGGTTTCAGACCATGGCCAAAACGCCTGATTGCCTCACGATCCTTCTCCAGTGCTCCATAAGGCAGATACCGGACTTTCAGATCAGCAATCCTGCTGAAAGCCGGTCGCTTCAACTGTTCCCGCACATCAATCTCCCGCTTGTCCGGCGCGACAAGGAACATCCCTTCCAGAGCCTGCGCCGCTGACCCGAGAGCAAGGTCGAGCATCCGCACGATACCGGAATAGATGGTCGTTGAGTGCTCAACCTCGAATGCTGCAACAATCCTATGGCTTTCCTGGTCAAGCCATAAGACGTCGATCAGACGCACGGATTCCGCTCCCTGCGTTTCCGTCGTGAACCCCGGCAATACCGACAGGCAACCATCCCCCAGCTTGCCGTCCTGCCATGGACGGCTGCGATCATTGGCGGCAATCCAGACATCGTAACCCAAGGAGAGCCCCAGATCACGAAGCCATCCCTGAATCTCGGTATGAGTATGATCTGTTTCCCGCTCCGCAGCGAGAGTTCGGGCCTCTTTTGCGCTCTGCTCCCTAACCTGGTGAAGATCGGCTTCCCAGAGTTTTCGTGCTGTTTCGTTATCTTCGAGAGGCGGCGCTGTATAACGTCCGCTTCCGAGATCAAACAGCAGTCCTCCGATAGCACCAAGATCATTGGAAAGCAGCGCACGATAGGTTGCATTCAGCTTTAGTATCCCTTGCCGCATGGCAAGATATTCCTCCCATCGCCCCAGCTTCACCTTTGATCCGGTCAGGGCGTTATAGCCCTTCACGATCGCCGTATTGAAAGGTGGCATGATCGTGGGATGCAGGAAATACAGCAGATTGGCGACAGCTGGCCCCAGCCCTTTTATCTTCCTGGCGTCGATTGCATGAATGGCCGAGACTACATGCTCTTCGGTATTGCAGCACAGACAGGTATCGAGAAGCTGCCCAAATGCTTTCTGATTGGCGGGATTTTCGTAGATGTCGGGAATGCGTAACTTCGGTTTCCACAAGAATGCATGATCCGCACCCTTGAAAATCTGACGCTGCTCAGCAATCGAATGTACAACTGTTTCCAAGGAGGAGCCACGATAGGCAACCCCGAATGTACCAGCGGCTATCTCAGCCACAACCAGCTGCAGACCGCGACGGATAGACCGGAAGTTTTTGAGGCGTTCATCCCACAAGAACCAACTCTGATAGGTCCCTGCCGGATCATCCCGCCAGCGAAGGATAAGGTCTCGAATGAGGTCTGTCATTTACCCGCAAACTAACATTCCGTTCTCCCCAGATACTGATTGTAACAGGGATATAGGTCAATACCTGCCGGGTCTCGCATAGTGGCCGGCATTTCGCTTAGGGTGCCGACGCCGGTTTTCCTTGACGCAAAACATCAGAAGGGCCAGCGATCATATAATGGATACTATCAGCCTTATTGCCCTGCTTTTCGTGCTCGCCGCAGCCTTTAGCATTCTCAATCACCACACGTTTCGCGTTCCAGCGACAATCGGTGTCCTGATCTTTTCGCTGCTGGCATCCCTGCTGGTTGTGGCTTTGAACCTGCTGATTCCGGACTATGATCTGCAGGCTCTGTCGCGGTCTATGCTGGGGATCATCAATCTACCCGTAGCGCTTCTGAACGGTGTGTTATCACTTCTTCTCTTTGCGGGAGCCATGCAGGTTGATGTCGGGCACCTGCGTGCCAAATTGATGTCCGTGACAGCCCTCTCTGTCCTTGGAACGGTGTTGGCTGTGGTCCTTCTGGCGGGTGCAGTCTGGAGTATTTTGCCCCTGATGGGCCATGCCGTTCCGTTTTCATGGTGCATCGTGCTCGGTGCGATTCTCGCACCCACAGATCCGGTTTCGGTCGTGGGCATGCTGAAGCGTCTGCGACTTCCGGGACCACTTCAGGCAGTTTTCGCGGGCGAGAGTCTGTTCAATGACGGTGTGGGAGTTGTTATTTTTGGTGTGACGATCGAGTTGGCGACCGGAGACAGTCAGGGTCTGGCCGCTTCTGCGATTGTGCTCAGCTTTTGCCGTGAGGCGCTTGGTGGTGGTCTGTTAGGTGCCATGACCGGATGGATCGCGCTTCGTGTACTCAAGGAGCAACGGGATCCGCATATCGATCTGCTGACGTCATTGGCCCTAGCGACCGGAACCTTCAGTATCGCCAGCCATCTTGGCATGTCAGGCGCGATAGCTGTCGTCGTGGCTGGATTGTGTTTTGGAACCAGCTATAGCGATTCCGTTTTCGATGAAGCATCCCGCCAGAACCTCGATGTCGCGTGGACCCTTATGGACGAAGTGCTGAATGTCCTGCTATTCATGCTTATCGGTTTTGAAATTCTGGAGATCACGCCGCGTCTGTTTACCATGATGGCGACGCTCATGGTGATTCCGCTGTCTATTGTCGTGCGCGCACTGAGCGTGTTGTTCTCCACTCTTCCGATTCATCTCAGACAATGGGAACGGGGCCGTGTTCTTGGTATCCTGACCTGGGGTGGTTTGCGCGGTGGCATCTCGGTCTCACTGGCGCTTGGATTGCCACCAGGTGAATTGCGCAACCTGTTGCTGCCTGTCTGTTACGGTGTGGTGGTGTTTACCACGATCGTACAGGGACTGACCATGGAATGGGTCGTCCGCAGGCTTTACCCATCATCAACATCCGGGCCAGAATGATTTCTCATGCAACATGCGGCGACAAAATGCCTGCAGGTCAATCAGTCAGCGTCTGCCGACTGCTGCTCTAAGTCGTAAGGCCTCGTAGATCGGGGTATCTCCGCATGCACCTGCCACCACCATTGCTGAGAAGCTTCCGCACAGGAGCGGTAATACAAGATCGGATGATCCGGTCATTTCCATGACGAGGATAATGCCCGTCACGGGTGATCGAACGGATCCTGCGAACATTGAAGCCATGCCAACAATCACGAACGGCGCAGTTGCCAGTGCTGTGTCCGGGCTCAGTATTTGTGCGACAAAGCTGCAGGCCAACCCTGATAGTGCCCCCAAGGCAAGCATAGGCGCGAATAATCCGCCAGGTGTCGCGGCAGCATAGGAAACTGCCCCGAATACCAAGCGGAAAACGAACAGGAGGGGAATAAGATGCCAGTTTATCGTATTACTTATTGCGGCCTGGGTGATCCAGTCGCCTCCACCCGCCAGATGGGGATCAAGCCGTACGACAAGTCCGGCCAGTCCGCCGATTAGGGTGGCTCTGGTGTATATGCTGACAGGCAGACGGTCGGCAAGGCGCAGTGCTGCAAGAATTGTTCGGTTGTATCCGACTGCCAGTAGGCCTGTCATGAGACCAGTCATGACAAAGAATAACTGCTTCGCAACTGCTGTAGGTAGAACCGGATAAGATGCGATGAAATCGGGCTGACTGCCTAGAATGCCACGACTGAACATAATGGCTGAGATGGACGCTCCGAGCGCTGCGCAGACCATTCTCGCCTCAAATTGCCCCACCAGTTCTTCCAGGACAAAAACAGCACCTGCGGCTGGCGCATTGAAGGCCGTTGCAAGACCTGCTCCCGCGCCAGCGGCAAGAAGGGCACGGCAGTCTGCACGTCCCAGTGAGAGCCGTCGTGCGATCGCATCGGCTACTGCGGCTCCCATCTGTACGCTAGGCCCTTCGCGTCCCAGGGCCAGACCGCTCCCAATCGCCAGTAGACCGCCGACGAATTTGACCGGGATGAGTGGCCATGACGCCGGGCCGGTAATGCCTGATAGCACGGCTTCGACATGAGGAATGCCGCTGCCTGCCGCCAGCGGTGCAAGGCGGCGTACCATTTCTACAGCTGCCAGAGCTGCCAGGCAACGCCGACGACCAGAAAGAAGCCTCCCCACGGCGAACCATGCAGAAACCGAGGGGCCATCTCCGTTCGCGTGAATTCCAGCCACTCCAGAAACAGGCGAAAGGTTCCGCAGATCGTACCGGTTGCGATACCGATCAGGATTGACGCTGACGCGAGGAAAACCAGACTGCAGGAACTGTCGGTTCGTTCTGAGTGCGGTGTTCTATCTGGCACCTGCTGTAGCACGGCGTCTTCTTTCGTTGACTGAGGTTCCCCGGCTTCGAATGCGACATCTGCGATCCGGGTCGCTGTTCATGAGGGACCCGTTTCCGGGCTCGGATCAGTTTTTTTCTGAATCTCCTTCTGCTCGGTCTTTTCCATGAAACCTGTAGCAAGGACGGAATATAGTGGATGGGGACAGATCATTCGCGACACTCCGAACGCCAGAAACGCGGTTGCCAGAAGCGCCAGCGTGACCTGCTGGTTATCGCATATCTCCATCACGATGATCGTCGCTGTGAGCGGAGACTGGGCGACGCCACAGAAATATGCCGCCATCCCAAGCAGAACGACAGCGCCTGGGGAGGTATGGGGTAGGAACTGTCCGATCCACCCGCCCATGCCAGCACCGATGGCTAGGGAGGGCGCGAACATGCCGCCAGGTATGCCAGAACAAAAGGTGATTAGCATGGAGAGGTATTTCAGGAGAAAGAAGGAGGCTGGATAATGGAGGGTGCCGTCTATGATTCCTCGCGCCTGGAGATAACCCGTACCATAGGTCGCCCCGTCAGAAACCAGGCCGATCAGGGCCAGAAGCAGACCACATAAAGCGGCAAAACCGAGAGGGAAACGTGCCGCAAACGGGCGAAGTGATCCTGGCAGTCCCTTGGAGAGGCGAATGACACAACGCGCGAAAAGGCCGCCCGCCAAGCCACCACTTACGCCACATACCAGAACAGCCAGCCACGCGACCCCGATGGGGATAGAGGTATTGGCACGACCAAAATATGTATAATTTCCCAGAAGGGCGATTGCGGTAATCCCGGAAAAGATGATGACGGTCAGTGTCCGGCCCGACGATTTCTGTTCAAAGGAGTGGGCAAGTTCCTCAATGGCGAAAACAACGCCTGCGAGAGGTGTATTGAAAGCCGCCGCCATGCCTGCGGCCCCACCTGCCAGGATCATGCCATGCCGGGTGACATCGTTGTGCTGACGCATGGCCCGCGAGAAAGCGTGCATGATGGATGCCCCGATCTGAACGCTGGGTCCTTCGCGACCAATCGATGCACCGCAGATCAGCCCGAGGCAAGTCATCAGGACCTTGCCTAGCGCAATGCGCAATGTCAGAATTTTGTCCACCAGCATGAAATTATGCATGTGCAATGTTGCGATTGTCTGGGGAATGCCGGAGCCTTGGGCACCATTGAACAGTAGGCGCGTCAACCAGGTAATGGTGATCATTCCAAGTGGTGCAATCAGAAGCATAGACCAGGCATTCAGGGCGACAATGCGGTAACGAAGACCGGCTGCCGCATCTCCCAGATGGGCAAAGATCACCGAAATAATACCGATCAGCACTGCCCCAGAGCAGTACATGAATGTTCTCTGCCATTTCAGTGTTCTGACACGAGCCAGGCGACGAAGGCGACGGGTACGTCTGGAGCGATTTCCACCTTCAGTGGACTGGCGGCCAGCCGGAACTGCACCAGGATATGACAATGTCGGGAAAACGGCCACGGTAGGGAAGTTCCACACTGTGATGCAGGAAATGAGGCATATACCATATGTTCATATGCGCCCACTCGGAACCCATACCGGGAAGACGGCTGATATTCACCCTTAAAATCTATGGGACTGCTACGTAGATCATTCATGCATCCTGTAGTTCTGGCTCTACGAGAACGCGCGGACCGGAGCAGCTTAGCGGGCCTGAAGGGCGGGCAACAGGCCTCTTTAATTCCCCCGTAGCTGAAGGAGTGTTGAGGCGCTCTGGAGGCAGGTCAAGATAGGCTCAGAAGTTCGACTTTCCCGGATGCTGGCCTCGTCGATATAGGTCTCGAAGACCTGAAGGCTTTTGTATCGCGCGAAGCGCTTCAGTTCCAGGAGATCATACCCGTCTTTCGCCCCCGTGGTGATGGCGCCGCAGCGCTGGCTGTGTCCGCCAAAGTCTCCCTCAAGGTGGGTGTCGCCGCATCGTTTGCGGATGATGTCCGTGATCGCCCGATCCGACAGGGCGCTCTGATCGATCCTGGGAGGGCCCTGGCGGGAGTGACTCCCGTCCTATAGCCCTCTGCGGACCAGATGCGCCGGAAGGCCAGACCTTCCGTGATCCCGCCCAGCCGGAGCCAGGTCTCTTACGTCAAAACCGGGCAGTTCCGGGTCAGGTCTCGCCCTTGTTCCGGTCATTCGATGACTAATCGTGCGGTTGCCAAAGCAGGCATATACCATTTCTTCGTATCACTTGAGCCGCTGGTGGCATTTAACTTGATGAGTAGCACACCTCTGCCCCGGACAGGATTTTATCCGGGACAGAAAGCAGCGTTCGCCTAATCTTCAGGCAACGCGGATCAGCTTGCGGTTGATGAACTCCTCAATGCCGAGGAAGGACAGTTCGCGGCCAAAGCCCGAATTCTTGATCCCGCCAAAGGGCAGTTCGGGGGCCGCAGCTGTAGCTGTGTTGATGAACATCATGCCGGTCTCGACCGCCTCGGCCACCCGTTCCGCCCGGCCAAGGTCGCGGGAGAACACGGACCCGCCAAGGCC
Organism: Komagataeibacter kakiaceti JCM 25156; assembly: GCF_000613305.1. The sequence goes on along the minus strand of NZ_BAIO01000008.1, from coordinate 8,233 downwards.
ATAGGGGGAATCATTGGCCAGTTCGATGGCCTCATGTTCCGATGCGACCTTGTGCACGACCGCAACGGGGCCGAAAATCTCCTGATAGAAGGCCGGGTTGTCCTTTGACACGTTGGTCAGGATGGTTGGCTCCATGAAGAAACCCGTCCGCTCCATCCGCTTGCCGCCAGCAACCAGTGTTGCCCCTGCCTTGACCGCTTCGTCGGTCTGCGCCAGTGCGGTATCGAGTGCCTTCCTACTGCTCATCGGGCCATGGGTCGTGCCCTCGGCCAGTGGGTCGCCGATGCGGAACTGTGTGATGGCTTTCTTCAGCCCCGTGAGGAAGGCGTCATAGACCTTCTCATGCACGATCATCCGCTTGGCCGCCGTGCAGACCTGCCCGTTATTGGCGAACCGGCCCCACGTCGCCCATTTGACCGCGAGTTCAAGGTCCGCGTCATCCAGCACGATGAAGGCATCGCTGCCACCCAGTTCCATCGTGTCCTTCTTCAGCGCAGCCCCCGCTTCGGCCGCGACCGTCTGGCCCGCGCGTTCGCTGCCCGTCAGGGCGACGCCACGGATACGAAAATCCTTGATCAGTTCAGCGGACTGGTCATTGTCGAGGAAGATATTGGTATAGGCGCCAGCAGGCGCGCCCGCGTCATGGAACAGCTTTTCAAACGCCAGCGCGCATTGCGGCACGTTTGGCGCGTGCTTGGCGATGACCACGTTGCCCGCCATCAGGTTCGGCCCCGCCACGCGGGCCAACTGATAGTAGGGGAAATTCCATGGCTCGATGCAGTAGATCAGGCCAAGCGGCTGATTGATGATCTTTGCATGGCCTTCCCTGACCTTCAGATGCGTGGGGGCAAGGAATTCTGCCGCGCCATCGGCATAGAAGGACAGGATATCGGCCGTGATGTCGATTTCTTCCAGTGCATCAGGCAGCGCCTTGCCCATTTCGGTCGCGATCAGGCGCGCATGGGCCACGCGGTCGCGGCGCAGCAGGTCGGCGGCCTTTGACATGATGACCTTGCGGGCCGCGATGTCGCGCTTTTTCCAGTCGGTCTTCCACACATGGTCCGCGCGATCGACAATCGCCTTCATCTGCGCGGCGGTATGCAGTTCGAACGTGCGTTCCACGGTTTCCGTGGTCGGGTTGAGGGTCTGGTAAAAACTCATTGGTCCGTTTCCCTGTTTATTGGTTATGGAAAGGGTAGTCGGTGTAGCCATGCGCGCCGCCGCCATACATCGTCGCCGGGTCCAGAGGATTGAGCGGCCAGTTATGTTCCAGCCGCGCGGGCAGGTCCGGATTGGCGATGAACTTCCGGCCAAAGCCGATCATGTCCGCCCAGCCATGCGCCAGCACATGCTGTGCCTTGTGCAGGTCGTAACGGCCCGCGCACAGGATGCGGCCGCCAAAAATGTCGCGCACGCTGGCGCGGAAGGCGTCCGGCATTTCCGGCGCATTGTCCCAGTCGGCCTCGGCCAGCGAGACATAGGCGATGCCCGCATCCGCCAGCACGCGCACGGCTGCGGTGTAGGTCTCTGCCGGATTGTCCTCCAGCAGGCCGAGATAGACGCGCTTTTGTGTGGTCGTGCCGAACAGCGGGGAAAACCGCACGCCCATCCTGTCAGGCGTGACCACGGCGGAAACGGCCTCGACCACCTCGCGCAGGAAGCGCAGGCGGTTGGACAGGCTGCCGCCATAGGCATCGGTGCGGAAATTGGCCCGTTCGGATAGGAACTGGTTGATCAGGTAGCCATTGGCCGCGTGGATCTCCACGCCGTCGAACCCGGCGGACAGTGCATTACGCGCCGCCTGCGCATACATCTCCACCAGTTCATGGATTTCAGGAATGGACAGCGCGCGCGGCATGTCGGGAGGCACCAGCTTTCCCGTGCCCGGCCCCGTGGGGATGAACACGTTGACACCTGTTGCAGCCACGGCGGACGGGGCGATCGGCGCCTCATGGCCGGGCTGCAATGCGCGGTGGGACACGCGGCCGACATGCCATAACTGCGCGAAGATGGGCCGCCGCTTTGCGTGCACGGCGTCGGTGACAAGTTTCCAGCCAGCGACCTGTTCGGGTGAATAGATGCCCGGTGTCCAGGCATAGCCCTGCCCGCGGGGTTCGATCTGCGTGCCTTCGGTAATCAGGAAGCCAGCCTGCGTGCGCTGCGCGTAATATTCGGCCATCAGCGCGTTGGGAATATCGCCGGGCTGGGTGCTGCGGCAGCGTGTCAGCGGTGGCAGGAAGATCCGGTTTTCCAGCGACAGGTCGCCCAGTCGCACGGGACCGAATAACGAAGATGAAGACATAATCAACCCTGTTCACAAATGCAGGCCATCCGTCCGGCCCGCATGTAAACATTGACCCAGCCTGCGGTGTGCGCAAAAACGCACATAAACCGCCACTAGTGTCAGGAATGATACCATGCCCCGCATCCGTCACACCACGCTGGCCTGCAGCCCCGGCTGCACGGTGGAAGCCACGCTCGAACTGTTCGGGGGCAAGTGGAAGGCGCTGATCCTGTATCACCTGTTCGAGGACGGGGTGCTGCGGTTCGGCGAACTGCGCCGCCGCCTGCCCAACGTCACACAGCGGATGCTGACCAACCAGTTGCGCGAACTCGAGGCCGACGGCCTGGTGTCACGCACTGTCTTCCCTGAGGTGCCGCCACATGTGGAATATGCCCTGACCGAGTTGGGCAAGACGCTGAAGCCGGTCATTCAGGCGCTCAAGACCTGGGGAGATCGCTATGCCCATTCTGTCCAGCGGAACACAGCCGCTGATTGAGATTAACGGCTAAGCGTTATGGATAGTTTCTGCAGCAACCTGCCTGTCTGCTCAGTGATGCAGGAGCAGACAGGCAGCAGTCGCTTTCATGTGGGTCATAAGAAAAGCCGTCGAGGCCTTCCGAAAGCGGTCATACCGTTGCGCAAAAATATGGGCATACAAATGCACATAAACATGTGCTATATCTTGGCCACCAGTCTATAGGAGCAAAGCTATGGTTCGCGTGCATTCCGGCACTCCATCACGTCGCCCCACAAATGTGACGCTACCCGTTCAGTTGCTCGAAGAAGCCAAGTCATTAGATCTCAATATATCGCAGGCCTGCGAGCAGGGGCTTAAGTCAGCGATCGCGTCGATCCGTGCTCAGCAATGGCTGGCAGACAATCGCGCTTCCCTCGAAGCTTCACGGCAATATGTTGAAGAGAACGGGCTTCCCCTGGCGGACTATCGGAACTTCTAAGTGGCCCGTTTTGATGTGTATCGTCTGGCCGGACGGGGAGAAGCACGTTTCGTTCTGGATGTGCAGGCAGATCTTCTGGATGCTCTGGGTACCCGTGTCGTTGTTCCGCTGCTGCCGCAGGGAACCGCACCAAAGCCTGCAAAGAGGCTGAACCCGGTGTTTATGGTTGACGATTGTCCCTTTGTCATGATGACGCAGTTTATGGCCGCAGTTCCTGACCGTGATCTGAAGAAGATCATTGCTTCATTGTCGCTTTGCCAGGACGAAATTACTCAGGCGCTTGATCTCCTTCTCACAGGTTTCTGAAACGCGATGGTGATCTGGCTTATGCCTTCATTTCGGACATTGAGGTCATTCCAGATAAACCAGAAAGCAGATATTCGTGATGGTGACTTCTCTTGAAAAAACGGATTCAATTCTGAAGGGAGCCCAAAGAGATGTAAAGATTGGGAGATCAATAGAACGTCAACTAATGACTGCCTTGAAATGAAGGATACTATGATAGGTGCTTTCAGTGATGCGGTCCTGACCATTTTCGATCGCGATGAAGTCTCTGTTCTCCTCACCCAGGCTTTTTTTGACAATCCGGCCCATGTTTTCCTCTATCCCAATGCCGTAACCCGGCGCGCGCGCTGATGTGGCTGATGAAGGCGAACCTTGGCGTCCAGTTCGCGCTGGGACGGAGTTTTGCGGCGCGTGACCATAGGGAAAGGGTTGCCGCCATGGGGTTCTGGCACCCACCCGGCTCTCCTGAAGCATCTCCTGCTCTGTTGGCACGTCATGGTCTTCTGGCGTTGCCCTTCCGCCATGGGTTGGAGACCTTTCGATGCACGTTGAAAGTCATCAACATGATCGAGGCCCGGCGGAAAGCATGCCTGAATGGGCACCCAAGTTGGTATCTCAATAATATGGTTGTTCGTGCCGATTGCCAGGGGCGCGGGTTGGGTTCCAGCATATTGCGGCGCGAACTGTCATACGTAGTGGATACATCCCCATTCCCGGCATCACTTGTTACCCAGAAACCTCAAAATGTGACCTTCTATGAGAAGCTGGGATTTCAGGTGACGAACGACGAACCCATTGCCATCAATGGCCGTAGTTTCCCGAACTGGATCATGGTCAGACAGAAACCGCGCTGATTTCCGATCATCGGAGATCTCCGTCGATAATGACTCCAGTGTACGTTTGCTCTTGAGCGACCATTCAATGCCTCCTTCCTCTGTAAACAGCCTTCCTGCTCAATGAATGGCAGCAGACAGGCTGTAGTCGCCTCTTTGCGGACATGGCGAGCGCATCATCTTGTTCCCATAAGCGGACAAAAACGCGCCGCTGATTAATCGAATTAACCTAAAGGAGGCGTAGTTGGCGGAAAATTAATTCGATCAATGTTCATAATTTCAAAATCAGACATCTTACCCTTTTTTGGGATATGAATACCTAAAGATATTGATGGAGCTATGCGTTGTCCAAGCTGTTGTCTGGCTGCTTTCTGGGCCGATGCTGCGTCCTTCTTTGAGCTTGGTCGAAAAACGGATACTGCAATCTCTCCGTGGTCTACTTGGACGAGTTTTCTGTTATCGGTTGCCCTAGCCTTAGGGCCACCCTGTTCCGGCTCTGCAATGACGACACGTTGGCCTGACGGATCATAAATGGCCGCGTCGAGTGGCGGAGTGTGACCTGTCTCTATGATTGTCAATCCGGACAGTTCAGGGGTCTTCTCCTGTGCCTCCTTCATAAGATCTGTTGCACCGTGATATCGAGCAGATATGTTGACGGGTTCGTTAGACGGGTATGCTTTTTGCTGGGCTGTCCGTTGACCTGCCAAAGTAATGGCCGTCAAGACACCTCGTGTCCATTCGCGGTTTGTTCGACCTGGCGAATTAGAAAAAACTTCTTTTACGGCTTCAAGAAGGTTGTCCGCGTAAGTGTGCGGGGACCAAGGGTTTGAATTTTGGTCACTATTCTTTGTTTCCGCAGCATCTGCAGATGTCCCTATCTTTGTCGAAAGCTGGTCCCTGTTGTGCACCTCGTCCCCAGTTTGTGAACTCATATTCCTTCTCCCACCATGTTTGCTCTTGAGTTTTCGAGCGCAAGCTATACCCTATATGGGGAATTTCCCTAAATTGCAAATTTCCTTTTTTGGAGAACAGCGTGCCTGAAATTATCACTTCTTATCCTGCTGTCTTGGGCGCGGTTCTGCAGTTCTATCGAAAGAAGCAAACCCTTTCACAAGGCGATATAGCGAGAGAAGCTGGAGTAAATACGTCAACTTGGTCGCGCATTGAAAACGGTGAAACTGCTATGACTGTCGAGCAATTAGCCGCTGCTGCCGAAGTGATGTGTATAACACCAAGTGAATTGTTGAGGGATGTTGAAACAAAAATTCTTTTTTTAAAAGAAAGAGGCGTGATAACAAAAAAATATCGCACGGAAGTAGATCGAATTACAAAAGAGAATAGTTCCTTAGCTATTTCATTAGCCGGAGCCGCATTGGCTGCGCTGTTTATATCATTCCCATTCGAGAAATTTGGATCTTCGATTGCTCATGCGTTTAAATTAAAGAATAAAAAATAAGTCAAAATAATATAAATTCTGCCATTCATGAAATTCATTTCATATAGTGTGGTAAATAATTTTCTTAAAAGTAAGAGTTCCTAGTGCATTTGAACATACACAGAAAATACTGCTTTCAACTGTTTGCACCATTAAATTATCCATCCAAACTTCTTTTTGATCTGCCTGCCAAATCAATACAAAGCCGACAGACGACGGCGTGGCCAAACAAGCATCCTACATCAGCGTCTTTGGTACGAATTTAATGTTGCGAGTTTGAGAGAATGAACCGCTCCGGGATTGACAGATATCGTCCGCTTTCGATTCTCCATGCCGCGAAGATGACATTCCGCTATCCCCCAAGTCAGACGTTCCAGTCCGGCGGTTCATGCGGGGAGAAATTATCTTCGAATAAGGCTGGCATGATCTATGAAGCAGATATGTCTACTGGTGCGTCTTCACATGTGAAGGCGAGTGGAGGCGTTCTGGAAAATGGGGTCAAGACAGGCTCAGAATCTTGACCTTCCCGGATGCCGGGCCTTGATGCTGGCCTCGTCGATATAGGTTTCGACGACCTGAAGGCTTTTGTGTCGCGAGAAGCGCTTCAGTTCCAGGAGATCATACCCGTCCTTTGCGCCCGTGGTGATGGCGCCGCGGCGCAGGCTGTGTCCGCCAAAGTCCCCCTCAAGGTGAGTGTCGCCGCAGCGTTTGCGGATGATGTCCGTGACCGCCCGGTCCGACAGGGCGTGCGGCCCGATCCTGGGCGGGGTTCCGACGGGCGTGGCGCCTGCCCTGTAGCCCCGCGCGGACCAGATGCGCCGGAAGACCGGACCTTCCGTGATCCCGGCCTGCCGGAGCCAGGTCTCGTATGCCAGAACCGGGCAGTTCCGGGTCAGGCCCCGCGGGATGCCGATCAGAGTACCCTTGCGCTGGGGATCGCCCTTGGACCGGCCCAGCCGGATCTGCATGCCATCCTCGTCCACCGTGATGTCGTCCACCTTCAGTGCCGCAAGCTCGGAGCGTCGGAACGCACCGGCAAAACCGAGCAGAAGAATGGCCCGATCCCGCGCACCGACCAGATCATGGGAACTGATGGCTTCGACGACCCGGACCAGCCTGTCCCAGGTGAGCGCGGTTTTCTGGCGGGGCAGCACCTCCTTTGCCTCCCGCCGGATGCCGGCAAGCGTTGCGGTCACCATCGGGTGGGCGGTGGGTACGGCAATCTGCGCCAGGTGGTGCAGGTAACGCAGGGCAGCACGATGCAGGTCGATGGTGCTGGTCCTGCGCCCCTGCAGCGCCATGTCGGCCAGATAGGCGGCAACATCCTCGCTGCGGGCCGGCAGGGCGGGCAGGGCATGACCGGCAGCCCAGCGGCACCAGGACCGCACGGCAGCGCGATAGGTGCGCAGCGTGTTTCGGCCTTGCTGCGGTGCATATAGGCATCGGCCGCCTGACGGGCCGTGGCCAGGCGGCCATCATGTTCGGGGACGGGCTGTGCCGAGACGGCGGAAAACCATTGCGCGACGGTTGCGGCCGGCTGGCCAACCGGCGCAGGCGGCGCTGCGTCTGCCGTCCCGGGACAGGGCTCTACGGGCTGGAGTGGCCGGAACCAGGCCAGGAAGCTGGGCACGCCATCATCGATTTCCAGACCGACGGCCAGTTCAAACCCTGATGGGATATCGGCGACATGGTCCTGAGCCATCTGTTGGGCGGCCGACGCATACGGCACGCCTTGGGCGAGGGGGGTATCCGGGGAATAGGTACCGTCCGGCAATTCGATGCCGGCCAGAAGCAGGGGCAGGGGTGGGGTGAAACGCGCGGTCGAGAGGATTTCGCGCCAGCGCGCCGGGTCTTGTGTCTCGGCCAAACGCTGCTGCGTCAGCGGATCAACGCGGGCATGCAGCGCGGCCTGCGCGCGCCTGCTGGTGCCGAGGATCCGGACGTCGCTCAGCATGGCAGGGTTGCCTGCGCGTATGGTCCCTGGCCGTCACCTGGGCAGCAGGGAAGGGGTCCGCAGACAGGCTTGGCGAAAAGGCTCGGAAACAGGCACATTTCGGAATTTTAGCAGGCATTTTGGAATTTTTCATCTACTTCCGACAAGATAACTTATCGGAAGTAGTTTTTTGATTGGTCGGATTTTGCCGGCGGGGAGGGGAGGGGGCAGAAAGTCCGGAAAACCACGCCTTTCGGGATCAATCGGGCGCTTTTCCGTTCTCCAAAACTCGTTAACGTGATACGACGTGTTATATGATGCGCCAACGCCTTAATATGGTCTGTGTCAGGCGGCGCGGTTTTTCGCTGAGGATGGACGAACTGCCCGCTTCGGGCGCCTGTCCGCTGCTGGCCCCCAGGGTGTTCGGGGCCGAAAACCGCGGATCCGATCAGAATGGCTGAGACCGGTCGACCGCTGCAGGCGGCGCGACCGCCGACTGGCCTGTCG
>NZ_BAIO01000009.1 GCF_000613305.1 Komagataeibacter kakiaceti JCM 25156 | reverse complement strand
CGAAGGCGCCGTCAGCCGCCTTGCGGCGCGGGCCCCGTTCCTTGACCCCAGCCTTGTCTGGCGTCTGGTGCGCAATTACGGTTCATGCGCGACCGAAATCGTGGGCGACGCCCGCAGCATGGCCGATATGGGCGCGCAGTTCGGCGCTGGGCTGAGCGCGCGGGAAGTGGAATACCTGATAACACGGGAATGGGCGCAGACCGCGCATGATATCCTGTGGCGGCGCTCCCGTCTGGGCCTGCATGTAACGGATGAGGACGCGGCCCGGCTGGATGCTACCTGCGCGCCCGCCAGCCGGTCGCGACGCCAGCGGTTTCGTGACATACCGGCCGTAGGCCTAAACGGCGTACGGCCCCAAACCAGTATCCGCCCGTTCGGGCAGGAGATAATAATGAACAAGAAGAACAGAATTCTTGCTATCGACCAGGGAACGACCTCGACCCGCAGCATCGTGTTTGACCGCGACATCACCGCCCTTGCGGTCGCGCGTATCGAATTCGCGCAGCATTACCCGGATCAGCTGGGTGGAGCATGATGCGGAGGAAATCTGGTCCAACGTCCTGTCCACCGCGCGGGAGGCGCTTGAAAAGGTGGGCGGCCCCGGCACCATCGCGGGCATAGGCATCACCAACCAGCGCGAGACCATAGTGGTCTGGGACCGTGAGACGGGCGCGCCCGTCCATCGCGCCATCGTCTGGCAGGACCGGCGCACCGCCGCCGCCTGCGCGCATATGCGCGAGCAGGGGCATGAGGCCCTAGTGCGCGAACGCACCGGCCTGCTGCTGGACCCGTATTTTTCGGCCACCAAGATCGCGTGGATTCTGGATAACGTGGAAGGCGCCCGCGCCCGCGCCGAACAGGGCAGGCTGGCCTGCGGCACCATTGACAGTTTCCTGCTGTGGCGGCTGACCGGCGGGCGCGTGCATGCCACCGACATGACCAACGCCGCGCGCACCCTTCTGTTCAACATCCATACCTGCGCGTGGGATGACGACATGCTGGCACTGTTCAACGTGCCGCGCGCCATCCTGCCCGACGTGCGCACCAACAGCGAGATTTTTGGTGAAACGGACCCCGCCCTGTTTGGCGAGGCCCTGAAGGTCGCGGGCATGGCGGGCGACCAGAACGCGGCCATGGTGGGGCAGGCCTGTTTCCGGCCCGGCACGGCCAAGGCCACCTATGGCACCGGCTGTTTCGCGCTGCTCAATACCGGCACCACGCCCGTCCGCTCCGAAAACCGCATGCTGACCACCATCGCCTACCGTATTGGGGGCGAGACCACCTATGCGCTGGAAGGTTCCATTTTCGTGGCGGGGGCGGCCATCCGCTGGCTGCGTGACGGGCTGAACCTGATCACCCATGCCTCCCAGACGGATGACATGGCCACCCGCGTGCCCCACAGCCATGGGGTGTACATGGTGCCCGGCTTTGTCGGTCTGGGCGCGCCGCACTGGGATCCTGATGCCCGTGGCCTGATCTGTGGCCTGACACTGGACGCGACGGCCGCCCATATCGCGCGCGCGGCGCTGGAATCGGTTGCCTACCAGACGCTCGACCTCATGGACGCCATGCGTGAGGACGGTGGCGGGGAGCTGAGCGCACTGCGTGTTGATGGGGGAATGTCCGTCAATGACTGGTTCTGCCAGTTTCTTGCCGATATGCTCCGCACACCGGTGGAGCGGCCGCAGCAGGTCGAGACAACGGCTCTTGGCGCCGCCTTTCTGGCGGGGCTGGCAACGGGGGTATGGAGCAGCATACCCGAACTGGAGGGGACCTGGACCCGCGGGCATCTGTTCCGCCCTGCAATGGACAAGGCACAGCGCGACAGTATGGTGGCGGGGTGGCATACGGCGGTGCGGCGGACGCTCAGCGCCACCGTGGCGGCGTAACCCTCGCATATAAGAACAGGAAAAGAGTGTTTCATGACCTCCTCACGGTATAACCCCTATCAGGTTACGGACCGCAATCTCGCCCTTGAACTGGTTCGTGTAACGGAGGCGGCGGCGGTCGCCGCGTCGGCATGGACCGGGCGCGGCCTCAAGAACGAAGCCGACGGCGCGGCGGTGGAGGCCATGCGACGCGCCTTTGACACGGTTGCGATCGACGGAACCGTGGTGATCGGGGAGGGCGAGATGGACGAGGCCCCGATGCTCTTCATCGGGGAAAAGGTGGGGGCGGGCGGCCCCGGCATGGATATTGCCGTTGACCCGCTGGAAGGCACGAACCTGTGCGCCAAGAACCTGCCCAACGCCCTGACCGTGGTGGCGCTGGCGGAAAGTGGCAATTTCCTGCATGCGCCAGACATCTACATGGAAAAGATCGTGGTTGGTCCCTTCCTGCCCGAAGGCGTGGTGGATCTGGATAACAGCATCGAAGCCAACCTGAAATCGCTGGCGAAGGCCAAGAAATGCGATGTGTCCGATCTCATGCTGTGTACCCTCGACCGGGAACGCCATGCGGAACTGATCGCCCGCACGCGTGAGGCCGGTGCGCGCGTGACGCTGCTGAGCGATGGGGACGTGGCCGCCGCCATTGCCGCCTGCTGGATGATAGCGAAATCGACATTTACGCGGGATCGGGCGGTGCGCCCGAGGGCGTTCTGGCCGCCGCCGCCGTGCGCTGCGTCAACGGGCAGATGCAGGGCCGCCTCCTGTTCGAGGATGACAGCCAGATTGACCGCGCGCGCAAGATGAACCCCGATGCCGACCCGTCGCGCAAGCTGGCGCTGGAGGACATGGCCTGTGGTGACGTGCTGTTTTCCGCTACCGGTGTGACAGGCGGCGCGCTGCTGCGTGGCGTCCACCGCACGGGTGGGCGTACGGTCACGCATTCGCTGGTCATGCGCTCCAAGTCCGGCACCATCCGGTTTGTCGAGGGCCAGCACGACTACCAGACCAAGAACTGGTAATCTTTCCATCCGTTGCATAACAATAATAATAACAGCAATAGGGAAACGACATGACTGACAAAGCGGACCCCCACTCCGTCCGTCTGGCCCTGAATCCCGGTGTGGTGACCGGGTCGGATTATCGTCGTCTGGTTGAAACCTGCCGCGACGAGGGGTACGCGCTGCCCGCCGTCAATGTTGTCGGTACCGACAGCATCAATGCCGTGCTGGAAGCCGCCGCGCGCAACCGGTCGGATGTCATTATCCAGCTATCCAACGGCGGGGCACGGTTTTACGCGGGGGAGGGCATGAAGGACGCCGACCAGGCCCGTGTGCTTGGCGCGGTGGCCGCCGCGCGTCATGTCCATACCGTGGCGGCGGCTTACGGCGTATGCGTGATCCTTCATACCGATCATGCCGACCGCAAGCTGCTGCCATGGGTTTCCGCGCTTATCGACGCCAGCGCGCAGGCGGTGCAGGAAACGGGGCGGCCCCTGTTCTCATCGCATATGATCGACCTTTCGGCTGAACCGCTGGATGAAAACATTGCCGAATGCGCCCGCTTCCTGCGCCGCATGGCCCCGCTTGGCATCGGCCTGGAAATGGAACTGGGCGTGACGGGCGGTGAGGAAGATGGCGTGGGCCATGACGTGGATGATGGCGCGGAGAATGCGCATCTCTACACCCAGCCCGAAGATGTGCTCAAGGCCTATCAGGCGCTCTCGCCACTGGGTTTTGTCACCATCGCCGCATCCTTTGGCAACGTGCATGGCGTTTACGCGCCGGGCAATGTCAAGCTGCGCCCCGAAATCCTGCGCAATTCGCAGGCCGTGGTGGCCCAGGCTGTCGGGCGTGGTGACAGGCCGCTGGCGCTGGTGTTCCATGGCGGGTCGGGCTCCGAACCCGGCAAGATTATCGAGGCCGTGTCCTACGGCGTGTTCAAGATGAATATTGATACGGACATCCAGTTCGCCTTCGCCAGCAGTATTGGCCATTATGTAGCGGAACATGCCGAGGCGTTCCGCCACCAGATCGCCCCATCCACCGGCAGGCCGACCAAGAAACTGTATGACCCGCGCAAATGGCTGCGGGTAGGGGAAGTGGGTATCGTGACCCGGCTGGAGCAGGCTTTCGCGGATTTGGGGGCGACGGGGCGCAGTGTGGCGCACGCCGTGGCGGGCATGGAGTAAGCGGCGTCGTGTCAGCGGAAGAACGCCATAGGGAAATCACCGCCCTGGTGCGCAGCCAGGGTTATATGTCGAACGAGGAACTGGCCCAGAGGCTGAATGTCGCGGTCCAGACCATTCGTCGTGACGTCAACCAGCTGGCGCGGCGTGGCGTGGTCGCACGGCACCATGGGGGGGCGGGGCTGGTCTCCTCGGTCGAGAATATCGCCTATTCGGAGCGGCAGGTTCTCAACCGCCGCGCCAAGGAAGCCATCGGTCAGCTCGCGGCCCGGCAGGTGCCGGACAATTCATCGCTGTTCATCAGTATTGGCACCACAACGGAAGCCTTCGCCAAGGCGTTGCGGCGGCACAAGGCGCTGCGGGTCATTACCAACAACCTGCATGTGGCCAGTCCGTTATCCGCGCAGACGGATTTTCAGGTTATCGTAACGGGTGGACTGGTACGTTTTTATGATGGCGGGATTACCGGATCGGCCGCCAGTACGTTTATCGAGCAGTACCGCACGGATTTCGCGGTGATCGGTGTAAGCGGGATCGAGGAGGACGGCACGCTGCTGGATTTCGATGCCGATGAGATCAGCGTGACCCAGGCCATGATGCGCAATGCCCGCCGTGTCTATCTGGTGGCGGACCAGACCAAATTTGGCCGCCGGCCGATGGGGCGTGTCGGGCATCTTTCACATATCCATGGCTTTTTTACCGATCATCAGCCTCTGAACGGATATGCGCCATGCTGCGTGAACATGGTGTGGAACTGCATGTTGTGTAAGGGTGTGTCTGAAAAGCCTGTATTTGAATCCCCCCATAAATCATAAGGAAGTTTCCTGAAGGCGTTTACTTATTCTCGGATTGGATCAGGCGCTGAGATGCTGGTACAGAATGGTTGAGCCAATAATGATCAGCGCCATGCCACCCAGAACTTCGGCATAACGGCAATATAGGCGCTGGCATGTTTGCCCAGCATCACGCCCAGCGTGGCCACGACCGTCGTGACCGCGCCAATGACAAGACATGCGGTAATGATGTTGACTTGCATGACCGCCAGGCTGACCCCCACCGCCGTCGCGTCGATACTGGTGGCCAGCGCGGTTGCGACCAGGCGCAGTGCGCTGGCGCTTCTGGCGGGGGTGTCCGTTGTCCGGGCGTTATTTTTCAGGGCCGCATGGATCATGTGGCGCCCACGCCCAGCAGCAGGAAGAACGCGATCCAGTGGTCAACGGCGGCGATCCAGTTGCTCAGCGCCAGCCCGATGGCCCAGCCAATGGCCGGGGTTATGGCCTCGAAAAAACCGAACACGGCCCCCACGCGCAGCGCGTCGATCCAGCGGTTGCGCTGGTTGGTTGCACCCTTGCCAATGGCCGCGGCAAAAGCATCAACCGACAGGCTTGCACCAAGTGCGCCAAGCGTAAGGACACCAGTCATTGTGTTCATATCCCGAGGCCGTCAACCGAACGATGCGACCCACCTCTGGCCATGAGGGAGGCGGGGCATCGTTGGTCTTGCCGGGCAAGGTCCGCTGACCTGCTGCCACCGCCACGGACCATTGCGCTGAATGGGCCGAGGATGTTGACGGTGGCCCCGCGCTGGCGGGTGGCTACTCCCCAAGAATGACGTCCTCTTATAGCGCCCGGCCCCGCAGGGCAATGCCATTTTGTAAGGAATTGAAGCCGGTAGCACGGGTGGAGCCATGTTCGCGGGGTTTCGGCATGCGGCTGGTCTGCCGCTCAGGCGGGCACGAGCGCGGCTTCCCCCATGGGCAGGACAGGCGGCGGAGCCTGCCAGCGCCCATGGTCCACGTTGCTGATTTCCTGATCGATCTCACCGACGACCTGCCGGGAGAATGGGCCAAGATGCAGGTAAAGCGCGCTGATCATGACCACGTATGGCAATGCCCTGGGGTTGTGCAGGGCGCAGTCCAGCATCGTGCGCCAGAACTGCCTGCCTGTTCCGGGCCCCGCACGGTGAATGCGGAAGATGAGTCGCATGAAACTGCGCAGGTCGCCCTTCACCATCCGGTGCGCGCGTTCACGCCCGAGCATCCGGCCAAGGCGACGGACACGGCCGAAATAGGCTGCTGGATCATAGATCGCCTTGAGAACCGATCTGTAGTCGTTCAGTACGTCGCGACGTGGCCGTTTTGTTTCAAAATTCAGCCCGGCGGTGCACTGGTCGCCTGATTGCGTCTGCTCACTACCGGAAAAGAGCCGTCCCTCCGCCAGTAGGCGGCGCGTGAGCTGGGTTGTGGGCAGGGCGTAGAGCAGACCGACCATGCAGACCGGAATGGCGGTATCCTCAATGCATTCGATCATGCCGGGCGCAACGCTGCCCTTTTCGCTGTCGAACCCTACGATAAAGCCGGCATTGACGAAAATCCCGGCCTTATGGATCGTCTCGATGCTCTGTTGCAGCTGCGCCTTGTGTTCTGCTTTTTCTGCATAAGCACCAGTGAGTCCGTATCCGGGCTTTCGATGCCCACGAATATGGCGAAGAAATTCGTCTCCGACAGGCTCCGCAGCAGGTCGGGGTCATCGGCGAGGTTGATCGAGGCCTCGGTCGAGAATTCGAAGGGGAAGTTCTTCTCGTTCTGCCAGCGCTTCAGGTCTGGCAGGAATTTCTTGAGCGCCTTTTTGTTGCCGATCAGGTTATCATCAACAAAATCGACGTGCCCGCGATAGCCCAGCGCATACAGGGCATCGAGTTCGGCCATGACCTGTTCATTCGTCTTGGTGCGCGGCACCCGGCCATAGAGTTCGATAATATCACAGAACTCGCAACTGAACGGGCAGCCGCGTGAGAACTGGACGCCGACATGCAGGTAATGGTCCAGCTTCAGCAGGTCGAAGCGGGGCAGGGGGCTGCGGGTGACATCGGTCTTTCCCATCGGCGCCTCGAACACGCCCTGTCCGGCGCCATTGCGCCAGGCCGTGACGAAATCATCCATGATTTCCTCGGCTTCGCCCAGAACCAGAAAATTCGCGGCGCGGTAGAGGTCCGGGCTGGATGTGACATCCGGGCCGCCAACCACCACCGGCTTGCCGCGGGCGTGACACATTTCGATAATATGCAGCGCATCATTGCGCTGGGGCAGCATCCCGCCCGTCATGACAATATCGGCCCAGTCGAGATCCGCATCCGTCAAAATTTCGGTGTTGCGGTTGACCAGCCTGATTTCCCAGCTTTTGGGGAGGAGGGCGGCAACGGTAATCAGGCCAAGCGGGGCGGCCGGATAATGCGCACCGGCCAGATCGCAGGCTTCCGTGTAATTCCAGAACGAGTTTGCATTGAAGAGGGGAAAGACCATCAGGACCTTGCATGTATCGGTCATTATGACGGGCTCCCTTGGTCTACCTCCTCTTCATGATTGAAACGGCCTCCCCGGCTGGTGGTGGGGCATGGACGGACGGCCTGACCCATCTGGGGTGAAGTGGCGATATTCCGGTGAACGGGCGTCATATGGATCTTCCATCTGGATGTGGAAGCGTTCCTACACCCGCTGCCCCATAATAGCGATAGAAGAGCATCCGGCGATATAGCATGGGGAGGATGCGCCGTTTGCCCGCAGGGCGAACGCAACAGATGGTTCGTGCAGGAAGGGGGGTGCCTTCCTTATACCCTACCGTTCGCAGTCGGCTTCAGGGTTCAGGTCTGAACGGGCCGGATGCCGCCGGATGGAACCGGAAACGGTTAACGAGACGTTAAATTCCTGCTTTTTTCTTCACATATGTCTGCTGCATTATAATGCCACCTTTATTATTTCGTAATCTGTATATTTTGTGGTATAGAATGTCCCATATATGGATTTCATTTATACTAAATGCGTATGTCTGGTTAAAGCCTGACAAATACCAGTTTCCTGACCTGTTACGCCTGAACATGATTGTGGTCGGATCATAACGTGAACTACGGAGGGAGCGCGGGGTGGGATCGTCAGTATCAGCTTTTGTGGAAATGCCGAACACAGGCCGGGGACAGATACCCGGCCCAACCGGTACCCTGACTACTGTTGCGGAACCTGCATCCGTGCTTCCCGTTAGGGGTCTGTCTTCTCCACCATGCCCAATTCAGGCATGAGGGGAAGATATTTGGGAAAGCATGGATTTATCCTGAAATGCGGAATATGTTACTTAAAATGTCAAGTTATGGCTGTGATTCCAGAATATTTTCCTAATGTAGGACTGTCGTTTATTTGATTTTGGAATTGCGTAAAAATACCGTCCAATTTAACGAATCACTAACCGTTTTAAGGAAATGGTAACCTTTCATCCTTCAAATCCGGAATGGACCGATGACGACGATCAGTGCGCTTCAGGCGGCCGATAACTATCTTTCGCTTTCGACTGTTGCCGCAGCCGCCACGCAGGCCGATGATTCATCGCTCACGAATAGTTCAGAATACCGGGATTCAGCGGCCTCCGTTTCGGATACCCTCACCCTTTCAGCGGAAGCGGCGGTGGCGTTAACCGGCTCGACTGGCGAGACCACGGATCCACAGGCCGCGTATTACGCCCGGTTCTTTCCCACGCGTTCAGGGTCAGCCACCATTTTTGGGGAGAACATTCTCGATCCTGCCGCGACGACCCTCTCGACGGGTCTGAGTGGCCCGGAAATCGCGAAGGCCGCGCGCGCCAGCATGGACGCGGCGTATTCTTCCATGGCCGCCAGTGGACAGCCTTTCGATTTCAATAACGGCGTTGACTGGAATACGCTCATGTCCGGGCTGGACAGGACCGCGCTGGCCGCGGTGTCATCCGATCAGGATGGCCTGTTCTCCAGGGATGAACAGGATATGGCGCAGTCCTCATGCTTCAGGAGGAACAGTTCGCCATAGGGAATTATGCCGGTCCCCTGGATATGGAATCAAGGTTCGTTGCGCAGCCCCCGAGCGGGCAGGGTTATTCTTTCGATTCAAGTAACGCGATGGTTTCGGATACGTCCAACATTACTTACGCCGATGTTGCACTTTCGGAAAATCTGAGCCGCTATCTCGATAAAGCTGGCAGTTACGAAAAAAGCACCGTTCAGTGGGCCTTCGGGCGCGCGTCGGTACAGACCCAGTACGAGGAAGACATGGACGCCGCGCACCAGTCCTACGATCCGGAATATATCAGCAACCTGTCGATTGTTGGCATGTTGGGCGAATTGATGAAGAACGCCCAGAAGACACATGTCAGCAGCAATCCATCCGTCATGAACGTCACTGACCTGCTCAACGAGAAATGGGCGAAGGGCCGTGAAGCGGCGATCGAAGACGCACTGGTCACTACACGCAAGGAACTAGGCCTGTCTGGAAACTGATCCAGACCACCAATCGGGACACTTTAGCGATGCTCGTTTCCACAACATCCACCCAAACCGGCACCTATCCATCCGCGACCGATAACAAGGCGACGGATAGTACAGCCTCTTCTGCGGCCGGGCAGGTGAGCCAGAAGGACACATCCTCTGTCGTGGTAACGATTTCGCAGGCTGGTCTCGATTTCCTGTCAGGGACTTCTTCCTCCTCCTCCACCACATCATCTTCTTCTACATCTTCCGATGATAGTGCTGCCCTGGCATCGGCGCAGGGCGCGCTGTCACAGGTGGGGCAGCTTCCGCGCTCCAACCAGCAGAACGCCCGGGCGGAGGCGGAACAGCGGATTGACAACATCAAGGCGCAGATGCGTCAGCTTATGGACATGAAGGCCCTGCTTTCACCCAAGGCGCTGGCGCTGGAACTGTCGCAACTGGCCCGTCAGCTTGCGGCCGCCGTGGAACAGTACGCCCAGAGCGGCGGGACCACCACCGGCGCCACGACCGCCACGGTTGGCAATGTGGCGGTGGCCGCGCCACAAAGTACATCCCTGAACACAACAGGCGCCAGCCAGAGCGCAACAGACGATGGCACGGATGAAGGCGCGCAGCGCGGGGAAACGGATGGCACACAGGACAGTTCCGGTTCCGTGTCCAAACAGACAGGCAAGGCGGAACAGTCCGGCATGGAGACGGATGACAGTCAGGATTTTGAGCAGACCGTGCGTAACCTGGCCAATGAGATGAAGGCGCTTCTTCACGAAAGCATGAATCACCTGAAAAAGCAGGGTGATACGTCTGGCAGCGATATATGAATGGCCCGGAACGCATCTGGTGGCGTTAATCAGGATATTATTACATTTCAATAACATATGAAGTAATTGTAAATTTTCAATCTAATATCCTGATTTTGTGTAAATACCTGAGAAGTGAATTTTAGCGTATTTCCCGGATGGTACGCTTCCGCCGGTGTTCGTTTTCCTTGTGTCAGAGACTGCCTGAAAAGCCTGCCTTTAAGATAGTCCGCAAATCCCAGGGAAGTTTTGTGGACAGGCTTTCCAGACAGCCTGTAAGGAATATACTGGTTGTCATATAAATATGACTTCGATCATCATTATTTAACGGGATTTACAGGCGATGAGTGTTGGTAGCGTATCTTCGATTATCGGGAATGCCGCGCAATATCTCTCCGGCTCGGCCACGGAAAATACGGGTGGCGGCCAGTCGGGTTCTGTGGATTTCAGCAATGTCTCGGCTGAGAAATTGCAGGAAGTAAATGAGGAACTGACGCAGCAGCGAAAGATTACGTTCCGCCAGAGCGGTGAACTCTCGTTACTGGATGGCTGGGCGCTCAGGGGCGTTAACAGTGGGCAGCTCCGGCAGTCATCAACCGGCACGCTTGATGCCTATTCCCTGCTTGACACCATGATCAAGGATCAGGAATCCGATGGTATCGGGGACGTGAAATCCACGGTTTCCTCCCTGTCCGGATTAAAGGACGCGCTTGAAAATTACTCCAGTACAAGTCATTCCAGCACGGAAAATGTAACCGGGGCCGAGCAGGCGGAGGCCAGGATAGAATATCAGACAGATGTGAATCCTGAATAATTACGGATTTCCGGATAACCCTTCCGGCGTTTCCTGTCCTGTTTAACGAGATGCTGCCCCCGCGACGCAGTTGCCGCTGGAGTGCGTAGGCACGACGCTGCGGTTTGCCCTATAAGGACACAGGAAAAAGCGGACAACCTTTCCGCCTCCTTTTGCCGGGGGTTTATCCGCGACATAGGACAGGAGAAGCAGATGTCAGGACATGCACGCTCGGACAGCGATTCCACGGGTGGCCGGATAAGGAACAAGGTTGCCGTGATAACCGGGGCCGCCAGCGGTATGGGGCGGGCCACGGCCGAGCGCTTTGCCCATGAGGGCGCGCAGCTTGTGCTTGCGGATCTGGATCAGGAAAAGCTGGATGCCGTTGTGGGTGAACTTGCAGCCCAGGGCAGTGAGGTGCTGGGGGTTGCGGGTGATATTGCCAGCGAGGCCGATGTCCAGCGTCTCATGAACGAGGCTGTCCGTCGTTTTGGCAGGATTGATATTCTGGTGGCGAATGCCGGCGTCATTCCCGAAGCCGATCTGGCTTCCGCCACCGTTGACCTGTGGGACCATACCATGGCCGTGGATGGGCGCGGCATGTTCCTGAGTTGCAAATACGCGGCCGCCGAGATGGTGAAGGCCGGACGGGGCGCAATCGTCTGCCTGTCGTCAATTTCCGCGTTCGCGGGGCAGAAGGGACAGGCCGTGTATGGCCCGGCGAAGTTCGTGGCTTCCGGCCTGACCAAGCATCTGGCGATCGACCTTGCCGACAAGGGCATACGCGTCAACGCGGTCGCACCCGGCACGATCGACACGCCCGCCGTGGCCAAAATGGGCAAGGAAGGCATCGACAAGGTCGTTTCCATGCATCCGCTGGGCCGGATGGGGCGACCGGAAGAAGTGGCCAGCGCCATTCTGTTCCTTGCATCTGATGAGGCGTCTTTCATTACGGGTGCGGTCCTGCCTGTGGATGGCGGTTATCTCGCGCAATAAGGACTGGACCGGCGCACCCCACGGTCTTCGCGTATTTCCGCATGAAATGTCCTGAAGGTTGACAGCAGGCATATCCCTGCCGCAACTGTCATACCGTCCGGTTGTTTGGGTGGGGCTGGCTATCGTATTGTTCAGCAGGGCATTTTGCGTACGATGCCCCCCATATCCATTGCGGGAGAATACCATGCGGATTGATCTTACGGGTCGAACAGCCATTGTAACAGGATCCACAGGCGGTATTGGCCTGGCTATTGCAAAGGGGCTTGCCGCCAGCGGGGCGCGGGTTGTCATCAACGGGCGGCGGCAGGCTGCGGTGGATCAGGCAGTGGGGGAACTGTCATGCCTTGGCGCGGGCAGTGCTGTCGGATTTACGGGTGATCTGGGCACGGCCGCCGGTTGCGCGGCACTGGTGGCGGCCCATCCATCCTGTGACATCCTGATCAATAATCTGGGAATTTATGAGCAGAAGGATTTTTTCGAAACACCGGATGAGGACTGGACCCGGTTTTTCGAGGTGAATGTGATGTCCGGCGTGCGCCTGTCGCGTGCCTATCTGCCGGGCATGAAGGAGCGGGACTGGGGGCGTGTGGTGTTCATCTCCTCGGAATCCGCATTCAATATTCCCGTGGAAATGATCCATTACGGCTTCAGCAAGACGGCGCAGGTCTCGATCGCACGGGGACTGGCCGAACGGATGGCCGGAACCGGCGTAACCGTGAATTCCGTGCTGCCCGGACCGACCCTTTCCGAAGGGCTGGCGGAGATGCTCAAACCGGAGCAGGAAAAAACCGGCAGGTCACTGGATGAAGTCGCCGCCGGGTTTGTCATGACACATCGGCCCAGTTCGATTATCCGCCGCGCGGCATCGGTGGAGGAGGTGGCCAATATGGTGGTTTATCTTTCTTCCCCCCAGGCATCGGCAACAACCGGGGCATCGGTGCGTGTGGATGGCGGCGTGTTGAGCACGATCTGACAATGTGTGTGGGTAGACGGGACTGGTTCGCCGGGCAGGATCCTGATGTGGAAGCCGATCAAAAGTGAAAAAAGCCCTCATCGTTCTTAATCGTCCGGAAGATGCGGCGGGCCTTCTTGCTGCGGGGCTGGATGTGGTTGCGCGGGCGGACGGTGCGGTCATGAATGTGCTGGCTGCCCGTGAACCGCCGGAGGACACGATCCTGCCCACCGAGGAGATGCTGACGGACCGGACACGCGCACAAATTCGCACAGCACAACGGCAGTGGCTGATAGTCTCCATGCCTGTTTTCAGGGCTGGCTGACGGAAAACCGGGCGCATGGCGCGATGGGGAACGTGGAGGTCAACTGGCTGGACCCGGAAATTTCGGTCACCCGCATGATGCAGGCCTATGCCAGCGATGCCGACCTGATCGTGCTCGGCTTTCCGCAACCCCATGACAGTGACCAGAAGCGTCGGGCCGTTCACGCCGCGATCTTTGATTCCGGGCGTCCGGTCATGTTCGTACCCCCCGGTTGGAACCGTTCCATAGGGCGCAATATCCTGCTGGCGTGGAAGGATACCCCATCCTGCCGCCGGACGGTGCGGTCAGTGCGTCCCATCCTTGCGACCGCGCATGATGTGGCGGTCATGCGGGCGGATACGGATACATCATCCGTTCTGGCCGACCTGCTGGCGGGCCTTGCGGTCCGTTACCTGCCGCCGGAGGACGATGGCGCGCCGGAGGACGTAACCAGAGTGATCCTGCGCCAGTGCCATGATACCGGGCGTGATCTGCTGGTCATGGGGGATATACGCATGGCGCGCTCTATAACCGTCTTGTGGGCAGCGTCACGCAGGATATTCTGGAATGCAGGGAAATACCGGTCTTCCTGCAACATTGAAGGCACGACCAGGCACATCATTACGGGAAAGGAGGATGGTATTGGATCTGGACAGATTACGCGTAACCCTGTGGATTGCGGCAGGGGGCGCCTTGGGCACGGTCGGGCGGTACTGGGTTGGCATATGGATGGCGCGGTGGAGCCAGAGCCTGCCATGGGGCACGATCGCGATTAACGTGACGGGGTCTTTCGCCATTGCGTTTTTTGGCACGCTGACCACATCGGCCGGGCGGTACCCTGTTTCGGATCTCGGCCGCCTCTTTTTCATGGTTGGCATATGCGGGGGATACACCACGTTCTCCTCGTTCACATTGCAGACACTTGACCTGCTGCGTGGGGGCGCGCCGGGCCGGGCGTTGCTCAATATCGGTCTTTCAATCATGTTGGGCATGCTGTCGGTTTCCGCCGGATACATGATGGCCGCACGCCTGAATCAGGGAACGGTGTAGGAACCCGCTGTTTCACTGTCCGTTACTGACAACATATGTGTAACGCCCATACCATTACTGGAGATTCCCCAAATGCCATGGACAGCCGAGGATGCCCCGACACATACGCATAAAGCGACGACGGCACACCTGCGGGAACTGTGGGTAAAGGTTGCCAATGAATGTCTGGAACGAACGGGCGATGAAGCCGCGCCATTCGGGAGGCCAATGCCGTTGTGGCCCGCAATGCGGGGGAGAAGATGTAAATGATATTATGATTTTATTTGGATTTATTTATATAATATTTTTAAATTAAAAGAATATTTTTATTGTTTGTATAATGAAAAAGGAAGGCGGATTAGAAATCCTGTCCATGAAATATTCTACAAATCATAAGAAAGTTTTGGTGAAGCTTTTTTCAAAAAGCTTCAGGAAACGGTGCATTTTTTGAGAAAAGGCGGCACACAAAAACTTTTATTATTTTCTATCAACCAGTTGTTTCCAACAACCTCTTACTGAAATGGAGGCCCGGTATCATTCCGGGCCTCCATTCATGACTGCTCTCATCCAAAGAAGATCAGCGCGGTTGACAGCGCGAAGGCGGCGGCCAGAAGCGCGGGGGCAATAATGTCCCATCGGTCAAGTCGCCCGGTCTGTGATGCGCCAGCATTATTATGCTGGCGTCGTGAGTACATCCACATGGCAGAACTCCATCAACGCTTGTTTTGGGGCGTGCGGGAAGTATCCGGACAGTCTGTTCATATAAAAATGAACGATAACCATAGGGCCAGTGTCAGCATGACAATGCCTATTCCAACCCAGTTCATCATATCCGATTTTGAGCGGTACTGTGTTCCCATAGCCATGGCAACCTCCACCTCGGGGGAATGTTTCCCCGATACTGCGGATGTGGGGATGGTGGCATGTATTGAAAAGGGCAGGGGAAGACCGCAATAAGCCTGTTGGCCGGAACGCCGATCACAAATGCGATAACGCGAATTTCCAGACACAGGGCGTGGTGAACCCCCTTTGTCTGAAACATGCGTTCAGGCGCTCTGCTCCCACCAGTGGAAACTTGTGGAATGCGGAAAAAAGGCAATCAAGGGTAGCCTGCTACTTTCCATTGCGGATACGCGCAAACCATCCGGTCTTTTGGGGCGGCGGGGGGTAGACCTCCGTGCCAGCAAGGGATTCAAGGCGTGCGGAATCCCACCTTCCATCATCAATTGCCTGTTGAAGCATGGCTAATGTGAGCGGAACCGTTGTTGGTTCGGGTGCAGGTTTGCCCAGCAGAAACTGCCAGACCAGCAATCTGAACAACCTGAATAACAGGTCAGGTATAATCAGGAAAACCAGAAAAGGCGGTGTCTCATGGCGGAAATATCGACAAAAATCAAAATCTCCTGTGTTTATATGGAAAGTGTCAATATATGATACCATTAAACAGTGAGCATCGTATCCATCCAGGCTGAGATCTTCTACTATACGTGTTGAAAGCTGAAGTTCGGGTTCAGAAAGCCTTTCTTCAGATATTAAAAAGCTTTTGAAATCATCCGAAAGGGTGTGCATATTAAAAATATCCTATTTTTATTTCGATGTGTGGTTATACTTTAAATAATATTCATAAATCACAAAAATAACTGATTGAAAAGCAGTAAAAGTTCCTGAGTGCCGCCTCTTTTCAAAAAGGCGGCGTTCCTTAAAGCATTAAAAAAAGCTTCTACGCTGATATTCGTATAGGGGGCAGTTCAGGTCATGGACTACGCCCCGCGCTGTCCATGAACGGATATGCCCCTGTTGGTCAGGACAGGCACCGGCGCTCATGGGGTGTTACGACATCGGCCAGCGTGTATCCATTCAGGACTGTCATGAACGAACCCAGCGCCTCGCCCAATGCGCCACGCAACCGGCAGGCATCCGCCAGAAGGCACGGCGTATTATCCTTTGTACCTGCGGGATGCTGGCAACCGACCAGCGCCATGTCTTCCTCGGTATAGCGCACGACATCGCCAATGCGGATCTGGTCGGCGGGACGGGCAAGGCGCAGGCCGCCGCCGCGCCCACGAACGGTTTCGATGAAACCGCCAAGACCCAGCCGGTGGATGATCTTCATCAGATGATTTTCCGAAATACCGTACGTGGTCGCGATTTCACGGATTGAGGACAGGCGGTCGGTGTGAACCGCCAGATACATCAATGTTCTCAGCGCATAGTCGGTATGAAGGGTCAGTCTCATGACCTGAAGATATGCGGGCTTGACATCTTTTTCCAGAGGGTATTTAAAGATGTGCGAAACTTACATCTTAGGAGTGAAACATGGCTGCTCCCCTGGACGACGCAACCCGTTCCATCATCAAGGCCTGCGTGCCCGTGCTGGAAGCACACGGCGTTGCGATTACGACGGAAATGTACCGCCGCCTGCTGGCGAACCCGGATATCCGTGACCTGTTCAATATGTCCCACCAGAAGGATGGCGAGCAGCCGCGCGCCCTGGCGCTGGCGGTGCTGGCCTATGCCCGGAATATTGATAACCTGGGCGCGCTGGGCGGAATGGTGGAGCGCATTGCCGAAAAGCATGCGGGCCTGAATATCCTGCCCGAACACTATCCCTTTGTGGCGGAGGCGCTGCTGGGGGCAATCGCCCATGTGCTTGGGGATGCCGCGACACCGGAAATTCTGGACGCGTGGGGAAAAGCCTACTGGTTCCTGGCCGATATCCTGATCGGTCGTGAAAAGGAAATCTATCAGGCCCATGAAGCCGCGCCGGGTGGGTGGGTCGGCTGGCGGCCGTTCCGCGTCCAGCGCCGCGTAAAGGAGAGTGAAACGGTCACGTCCTTTGAACTGGTGCCGGTTGACGGGCGTCCTGTCATGCGGCATGTGCCGGGGCAGTATCTCAGCTTCCGGCTGGATGTGCCGGTGCATGGATCGCAACGCCGCAACTACAGCATTTCCTCCGCCCCGGATGACAGCGCCTACCGTATCAGCGTGCGGCGGATCCCCGGTGGCGTCGTGTCCGAATGGCTGCATGACACGGTGGGGGAAGGGGCCGAGCTACAGGTTTCCGCGCCCGCTGGTGATTTCGTGCTGGACAGGGCGGCGACACCCGCGATCATGCTGCTGAGCGCCGGCGTGGGCCTGACGCCGCTCATGTCCATGCTGGATACGCTTATGGAGCGTGAAGACGCCCCGGCCATCCATTACGTGCATGCGACACGCACCCCCCAGACCGAAGCGTTCGGCAGGCACATCCGCAAGCTGGCGGCAAGCGGGCGGGTTCGGCATGATGTGTTCTACAGCCGTGAAACCGCGCCCGATACGGCGGCGCAGACCGGCACGACACAGCATGCGGGCCGTCTCTCCCCCGAATGGCTGAAGGCGCAGGCACGGCCGGACAGTGTCTATTACATCTGCGGGCCGGACGCGTTCATGCGTGAAATGGTGGCGGTGCTCAGGGCCGCTGGTGTGCCGGATGAGGCGGTTCGCTTCGAGTTCTTCGGTTCGGCGGCGGATGCCGAACTGGCGGCCTGAGACGCGCAATATGAGGGGCGGCGGTTCCCGGCGGATTCATGGATCCGCCGCCGGGAACCGTCAGCCAGCCCGTACTGCATGGGGAAGGGGCCACCGCGGCCCGATCCGTGCGGCACGGGCATGATGATCCGGGGCGTTACCAGCGGCGTCCCGGTCCATCCCGATATGGTCCCGGCCCGCCATGGGGGCGGCCATATCCACCATGCCAGCCATGGTGGTGGTAGCGCGGCCCGTAGCAGCCCGAAACGGAGAGCAGCAGCGCGCAGACGACAAGCCTTGTGAAGGTCTGGTTCATGACGGCCTCCTTCCTGTGCGGGTGGCAACGCCACAGGCAGGAAAAGGTTTGGGGCGCAGGGATATGTGCCGACATGGTTTGACATTGCGAACCAATCGCATTATTGGGTGAATATTACCCAATGGATGAACCATGCGCATTTCATTTCCCAAAATCATTCTTGCATCGGCGCTGGTGGCTGTGTCCACGACCGCGCATGCCCTGGAGCCGGTCCACCTGGAAGTGAAGGACCATCATTTCACGCCCGATCATTTCACGGTGCCCGCCGGGCAGCGATTTATCATCGAACTGGTCAATCATGACGATACGGTTGATGAATTCGAAAGCTATGACCTGAAATTTGAAAAAATCGTTGTTCAGGGCGGGACGATTTCGGTCCATGCCGGGCCGCTGCATCCCGGCACCTACAAATTCTTTGATGACTATCACCGATAGTGCCACCGGCACCGTCACCGTAACGGAAGCACCCTGACATGCTGGGCAGTCTGCTGATCGTTTTCCGTGAAGTCATGGAAGCCGGGCTGATCGTGGGGATTGTGCTGGCGGCGACGCAGGGCATTCCCTTTCGCGGGCGCTGGATCGCGGGGGGTATCGGGGCGGGCGTTCTGGGGGCCGGGGTTCTCGCGCTGTTTGCCGGGGCGCTGTCACAGGCGCTGTCCGGTAACGGGCAGGATGTGTTCTCGGCGGTGATCCTGTGCCTCGCGGTGGTGATGCTGAGCTGGCATATTATCTGGATGGCCCGGCATGGCCGCGAAATGGCGCGGGACATGAAGGCGGTCGGGGCCGCCGTCGCCAGTGGCAGCCGTTCGCTGCTCGCCATGGCTGTCGTCGTCGCCGTCGCCGTCCTGCGGGAGGGGATGGAGGTGGTGCTGTTCCTCTACGGCATCGCCATCTCCAGCGGGACCGGGCCGGTGCCAATGCTGGTTGGCGGTGTCCTGGGGGTTCTGGCCGGGGCGGGGCTGTCCTGGGCGCTGTACCGGGGGCTGGTTGTCATTCCGCTGAACCGCCTGTTTGCCGTGACCGGCCTGCTGGTCACGTTCCTTGCGGCGGGCATGGCCAGTCAGGCCGCCGCCCTGCTGGCCAGTGACGACCTGCTGCCCGCGCTGGGCTACGACATATGGGATTCCTCGTGGCTGCTGTCGGATGGCAGCATGGTCGGCCGGGCGGCAAAGGCGCTGTTCGGTTATTCGGACCGGCCCACGGGCATCCAGCTACTTGCATGGGTGTGTACCTGTATCGTGCTAACCGCCATGGGGCATATGGTGCGCCATCGCCCCCCCGCCAAAGTGGTGCATCCTTCCTGATGCGCGCTTTCGTCCGGGCGCTGCGCCCGGCATGCCGGAAGCCGGATTTTTCCCGGCTTTCCGCGCGACGGACTTCGTAACAAAACCATCAGCAGGTATTGATTTTACCACGTATCAAGCAGTGCATCCGTCCCCGCGCGGGACGGGAGCATAATTCTGGATATGTTTTTGTGCCGCCCGGTCATTTTATCCCCGCGCAGGGGGACTTATCTGTAGCGGGTAAGAGGGTGGTGCAAGGAAGCCAGCATGCTGTCGTTTCTGAACAGGGGCGCAAATTTCTCCTTTGGGGAGATCGCCTATCCACGCGGGGGGGCGTTCCGGGTTGCCGGCCAGCCTTACGCGTGGATCCTGCTGCTGGAGACCGGATCCATGCACACGCTCATCGACGGGCGCGAGCATGGGCTTGAGGCCGGGGAATGCGGCCTGTTCGTGAACTGGGAGGGACGGGCCTCGTTCTACGCACCGGGCAGCCATGTGCGCTGGTGCGAAACGCCGCTTCTGGCCGGTCCCCCCCCAAGCGGTGGCATGATCGCGGAATGCATGCCCGCGTCATCACGCATGCGGACCCTGTTCCGTGAGGGGCTGGGATGTGGCCTTGTCCGCTCGCCCGAGGCCGATCTCCTGCGCAACGCGCTGGGGGAGGCGCTGTTCGCCGCCTGGCGGTTTGAAACCGGGCGGGAAGACAATCCCCTCGTGCCCGAAGGGCTGGGGAAAGTGCGCGCCTATGTCGAGGCGCATTATTTCGAACCACTGGACCTGCCGCGCCTGGCGGCGGTCTGGGGGGTGACGCCGCCCCATCTGGTGGCGTCCTTCCGCCGGTATTTTGGCACGACCCCCATGCGCCATGTGTGGGATGTGCGCACGCAGGCGGCCATCCGCATGATCCTGCGCACGGATATGCCACTGGCGACCATTGCCGAACTGTGTGGTTACAGCTCGCCTTTCCATCTTTCTCGCCTGGTGCGGCGCATGACCGGACTGTGCCCGCGCGACCTGCGGCAACGCGGCACGCATCAGCCGGGATCCGTGGAAACGGGGAAGGGAATCCGCACACTGAACGAAACATCTTCCGCCAACAGCAGGGATCAGTCCTATGTCTCATGACATTCCGGTTATTGACATTACGCGCCTGAGGGAAGGAAACCACGCGGACCATAAGGAAATCGCGGCCGCCCTTGGCCGCGCCTGCCGCGAGACCGGGTTTTTCTACATTACCGGCCATGGGGTCGACCCCTCGCTGCTGCGTAACGTGTTCGATGCCTCGCGCGCGCTGTTCGCCCTGCCGGATGCGGAAAAGGAACGTATCGCGCGCAGCAGGGTGGGGAACAATCGCGGCTATGTCGGCCTGGGCGTGGAGCGGCTGGACACCGCCGCACTCCCCGACCGCAAGGAAGCCTTCAACATAGGCCGGGAAGCGGCTGGCGAGCCCGCCAATGCGTGGCCCGACATACCGGGGTGGCGGGATCTCATGCTGGGTTACTTCGCCGCCTGCCAGACGGTCGGGGCCGCGCTGCACCGTGCCTTCGCGCTTGATCTGGGCGTGGCGGAGGATTTCTTCGCCGATAAATTCCGCCATCCCATGGCGACCCTGCGGCTGCTGCGTTACGGCGCGGCGGAACCCCATGCCCATGATGACGCGCCGGGTGCCGGGGCGCATACGGATTATGGCAATGTGACCATTCTGGCGGTGGATGGCGTTGCCGGGCTTCAGGTGCGCCCGCGCGGGGGCGACTGGATTGACGCCCCGATGATACCGGGCGCGTTTGTGTGCAATATCGGGGACTGCCTGATGCGGTGGAGCAATGACGTCTATGTCTCGACCCCGCACCGGGTGCTGCAACCCGCCAGCGAACGCTATTCCGTCGCCTTCTTCCTGGATCCGGACGCCGATGCGATTGTCGCGCCGATCACCACGAATCCTGGCGACACACCGCATTACCCGCCCATTACCGGGGCCGATTACCTGCGCGAACGGCTGGCGGCGACATACGGCCACGCGGCCTGAAGGATGACGGTGGCGGGGCGGTGATGGCATGGGATTTGCTTGAATGCCGTAAATGACGCCACCGCATGTTCATGGACCGGCTCCATTCTGGAGCTTCTGGAGGGGGAGGACGCAAGGCCGCTCCGGGCGGCCTTTCAGATGGTGGCGTTCGACCGGGGGCAACTCCTGACCAACCCTGACGATACGGACTACATCTTCATTGTCAGGACAGGACGCCTGCGTGCCTTCCTGCTGGCCTTCGATCGGGAACTGAGCCTTGCCTACCTCCGGCGGGGCGACATGTTCAGCACCCATACCCGCCTGCAGATGGAGGCGAGCGAGTTCACGCAGCTATTCATGGCCCGCCGCACCGCCATCGAGCGGATATCGGCGCACCACCCGGCGCTCCAGCACGCACTGATCCATGGTCTCGCGCGGGTTCTGGGCCAGACCCTCACCTTGCTGGAGGATCTGGCCTTCCATCATGCCAGGGGGCGGATTGCCCGTTATGTGCTGCGCTGCGCGGCGCAGGCCGGTGTCGGGCCGCAGCGGGGAGCGGTCGTGCCGCTGACACTTGGCATGGAGGAAATGGCCATGCTTCTGGGCACGACGCGGCAGACGGTCTCGACCGAATTCAACGCCATGATACGCGAGGGCGCGTTTTCACGCGCGGGCCGGGGTTATCTTCGCCTGGGAGACGTCGCGCTGCTGAAGAGCTGGACCAGTGGAGACGCGACGGCGTTGAACTGACCCGCCATTATGTCGGGCATCTGACAGACAGCATGCGCGTGGCGTTTCACATTCCTGACCCGGCTCAGGAAAACCAGGGTGAGTGGAGATGTCCGAACAGATTGATCGATATGTCAGTTTCAGGAATGTTGAATGGGAACGCAGGACTGCCGAAGTCTTCGGGCTGCTGCAACCGCATTTCGATACGAAGACCAGCCCGTTCTGGGAATACTTCCTGAAACAGCGCGTCATCGCCCATTATCAGGGGTTGGATGACCTGCGGGTCCTGCACAATTTCCTGCCGACGCTGAAGGATATTCTCGAAGATCTGGATGATGACGCGACGCTGGCCAAACTGGAGGAGCTTGAGGTCCTGTGTATGTAAGAAACTGCTGAGAAATAAAAGTTTTCGGGGGCTGCCTTTTTTCAGAAACGTCCTTGATTTACAGGAGATTCCTTGGGTGGGCGTAAAGCTGCCCATGGCTCCTGAATGTTTTATAAAATCCGTACACGCACCATTGGCCGGAACTGGCTATTTCACCACCGGCAATCAATATTGACACGGGTGACATGGCGGTCCTGTTCAGGCCCTTGAAAAACCATGTCATCCGTTCAGGCGCTATATTACTTTTTCCGCCATTCCAGGTCTTCAACAGGCGGTTCGAACTTGTTCATGATGTAATCTTTTTCATCGATTTCATCTTCCCTTTCCCCGTTGAGCAC
Organism: Komagataeibacter kakiaceti JCM 25156; assembly: GCF_000613305.1. The sequence continues at coordinate 5,957 of NZ_BAIO01000009.1, read as the reverse complement.
GACAATACGGTTATCCTTGCCATCGTGGCCACGTACGCGCCACAGACCTGTCCATTTAGACATGGCTTACCTCATTACGTTTATGAAAATACAAGATAATACATGAAATACAAGTACTAACTCGTGATGAATAGTGTCCTTATACTGGTTTGTGTCAACGTCGGGCGTTACATGACTGCCGTGTGCGCACGGCATTTATAATGGAACGATTTATGCAGGGGCCGCCGGGCCTGTCATGCCATCATCAGCCAGCGTTGTGCCGGGGAAGGGGGAATATCCGCCATAAAGACCGGATTGCAGGCTTTATCCCGGCCAGAATTCCATGCGCTCCATGGCGGAAAATGTCGTGAATGGGCCGAAGCAGGCGCGGGATTGTCGCACATTACGTCCGTAAACGAACAAACGGGCAGGGGAGCGGCCATCCGGTTTCGCCCATTATTTTTTTCGAAGCCGGAGAGCGCTCACCCACGCTGCGGGAAATTCAAGGTTTCCAAATTTGGCGTATCCACTTTCCGTTCAGCACTTATGGTCATGGGGATCGGGGTATTTTACAAAACCGTTCACACCCCGGAAAGATCATGACAATGGCAAAAGTTCTTGTTCTTTACTATTCCTCCTACGGTCATGTGGAAACGATGGCCTACGCCGTGGCGGACGGCGTGCGCGCGGCGGGGCTGGAAGCCGATGTGAAACGGGTGCCCGAACTGGTGCCCGAGGAGGTCGCGACCGCGCATCACTTCAAGACCGCGCAGGCCGCCCCCATCGCCACGACCCGTGAACTGCCGGAATATGATGCGATCATCGTCGGTGCGCCCACCCGGTTTGGACGTCTGCCCGCGCAGATGGCGAATTTCTGGGACCAGACGGGCGGCATGTGGCTGAAGGGCGCGCTTGTGGGCAAGGTCGGGGCGGTGTTCACCTCCACCGGATCCCAGCATGGCGGGCAGGAGACGACGCTGTACTCCCTCATGTCGAACCTGCTGCATCATGGCATGGTTATCAGCGGCCTGCCCTATAGCTTTCAGGGGCAGCTTAGGGTGGACGAGGTCACGGGCGGTTCACCCTATGGCGCAACCACCATCGCCGGTGGGGATGGTTCCCGCCAGCCCAGCGAGACCGAGCTTGCGGGCGCGAAATTCCTGGGCCAGCATGTGGCGGACCTGACCCGGAAACTGGCCTGACCCACACGCCCCCGGATACTGTTGCGGGGGCGTATCCATGGTCCGCAGACATAAGGAAGTTTCTTGGTGAAGCTTTTTTCCCGAAAGCTGCAGGAAACGCCGCCTTTTTGTGAAAGAAGGCGGCCCCAGAAACTTTTGTTATGTTTTATCAACCAGACAGATCCCGGGCAGGCTGTCAGTTCTCCCGGCCTGTCCATGGGGGATGCTCGAACGCCCCGACCAGATAATCCAGAAACGCGCTGACCCGCATCGGGCGCAACGGACTTCCCGCCGTAACCAGATAGAGCGCCACGGCGGGCGCTTCCCATTCCGGCAACAGGCGTTCGAACAGCCCTGACCGCAGGCCGTCTCCCACCATGAACTCGGGGAACAGCCCGAAGCCCAGCCCGGCCTGAAGGGCTGGCAGGAAAGCCTGCGCATTGTCGGCCCGGAAACGCGATGTCTGGGACAGGACGAATTCCTTGCCGGTTTTTTCCTGCCGCAGCCGGATCATGCCGGGCGCTGATGTGTTGGTATAGACAAAGCTCTTTTTGCCCTCCAGATCCCGGGGGTGGGCCGGTCGTCCAATCCGTTCGCAATAATGCGGGCTGGCCACCAGCACGAGACGGACGGGGCACAGGCGGCGCGCGCGCAGTGCTGAATCCGCCAGTGCCGCAATGCGCAGCGCCACGTCATAGCCCTGCGCCACCAGATCGACCACGGCGTCGCTAAAATCAATGTCAATGTCGATTTCGGGGTAACGGACCAGAAATTCAGGCAGTAGCGGGGCCAGATGCCGCATGCCGAATGTCATGGGCGCCGTAACCCGGATCAATCCTGATGGGCGCTGCGTCTCGCCCCGGGCCTGTGTCTCGGCGGTTTCGGCTTCTGTCAGGATCCTGTTGGCATGGCCCAGCAGGAGCCGCCCTGTCTCGGTCAGTGACATATGGCGGGAATTGCGATTGAAAAGGGAAACCCCCAGCGCCTGTTCCAGGCGGCTGACCGCCTTTGAAACCGTGGGTTTGGAAAGCTGGATATCCTCCGCCGCGCGGGCGAAGGAGCCTAGCTCCGCAACCTTGGCGAAAATTGCCCATGCCTCGAAATCCGGCAGTCTCATGAATGTTATCCCGAGAAATGATTCAACCCGATAATTTCCATAGCTTATCCACCCATTTCCTGTCGTCCCCATGAGACGGGATGAAAGGTATTAAAAACGGAAACCATGGCTTTCCATGATTTCCATATACGGCACATTGGGCTCGGCGGTAATCTGGCGACCAGAAACAGGATTACGGAACAGGAGCAGGTATCATGATTGAAATCCGTCCTTTTGATCGTCTGGGCCATGCGGATCACGGCTGGCTTGATGCGCGCCATCATTTCTCATTCGCGGACTATCACGACCCCGCACGCATGAACTGGGGCGCGCTGCGTGTATGGAATGATGATATGATCGCGCCGGGCACCGGCTTTGGCGCCCATCCGCACCGGAACATGGAAATCATCACCTATATCCGCGAAGGCGCGATCACGCATCAGGACAGTCTCGGGAACACGGGCCGGACCGAAGCGGGGGATGTTCAGGTCATGTCGGCCGGGACCGGCATCCGCCATAGCGAATACAACCGCGAGAACGTGGCCACGCGGCTGTTCCAGATCTGGATCCTGCCCGACCGCGCGGGGCATGCCCCGTCATGGGGCACGCGCGCCTTTCCCAAGGCGGAGCGGGCCGGGCAGTTCGTGGTTCTGGCCTCGGGGCGGCCGGATGATGGTGACGCCCTTCCGATCCATGCCGACGCCCGTGTTCTGGGGGCGACGATCGGGAAGGGGGAGACCGCCACGTATCACCTTGGCATGGAAAGGCTGGGTTATCTGGTCGTGGCGAAAGGGGCCGTGGAGATTGAAGGCCAGACCGTCAGGGAACGGGATGGCGCGGCCATTTCCGCCACCGGGGAACTTTCGGTGCGCGCGCTTGCGGATGCGGAAGTGGTTCTGGTTGATACGGTAGCCTGAAGCCACAACGAAGGGGAACATCGCGATCACACGTCGATGTTCCCCTTATTTCATGTTCTGCTTCCGGTAGGCGCGGGGGGACTGGCCGCTCCATTTGCGAAAGGCGCGGCTGAACGCGCTTGTTTCCGTATAGGCCAGCGCCATGGCGATCTCGCTTATGTCATGGCTGGTGCTGCTCAGGTAGCGCAGGGCCTCGGCATGGCGTGTTTCCTCCAGTATGGCGGAATAGGTCAGGTTTTCCTGCGCCAGCCGGCGCTGGAGCGTCCATGGCGGCAGGCCCATACGGCGGGCAATATCCACGAATTCGATGTGACCGACCGCCAGCGCGCCGCGGATGTGCCCCGCCAGTTCCCCGCGTAACGGGCTGCTGGCGGGCGTGTCCTGTTCCGCCCCCGCCAGCGAAATGAGCGAGGACCGCACGACCTTCAGCAGCGACGGGTCTGCATTCGGCATGGGAATGTCCGTGCCTTCCTCCCGGAATACGAGCGCGTTGGTCGTCTGCTCAAAGCGCACGGGGGCCTGGAACGCATCGGCATGTTCATGGGCCTGTTCGGGGCGGGCATGGGCGAAATGGATTTCCTCCGGCGCCCAGTCCGGCCCCATGGCGTGACGCAGGACGTTGCAGAACATGCCCATGGTCAGTTCCGCATCATGCCGCCGCTGGGTGATCCGGGGATCCTCGATGGCGTATTCAAGATGCAGCAGCCCGTTCTGGCGCACCAGCCGGGTGCGGGTATGGGCCTGATGATACCCGAAATGCGAAGCCAGATTCGCCACGGCATCCCCCAGCGTGGGGGAAAGAAGCGCCACGTACCCGATCAGCCAAGCATGTCGGGGCGGAACTGCTGGCCAAAGCGCAGGCCGATATTGCCATCATGTGTGTCGATCGCCGCTTCGCTGAACAGGCGGCAATAGGCGCTGAGATCCAGCTTTTCGGTGGGCAGGGCGAACTGCCGCGTTGAAAGCCCGGCCCGCCCGGCAATGCGGTCGATATCGCCCCCGCTGCGGGTAATGAACTGTTCAACGCCATGGGCGGCGGCGGCCAGCACCATGGCGGCGCCACCCGGTCTTGATGCATGAACCATGAATGCTCCGCTTGGCAGTCTGTCCCTGCCTATATCCGATAAGACGGATTGTGCGAAATTGTTAAAACTTTGTCCCGCCCGGTCAAGTCACCATCACTTCGCTATGGTTATTATTACGATAACGAATGATTTCCCGGCCCCCGTCATGCCCGGGTCATGACAGGGCCGACCCATTATCCGGATACCGTTCCATGGGATTTCACGCCACGTTCTGCGGGGAAACATACAGCTTCCCTGATCTTGCGACCCTGCTGGCCGTCGCCTCTCCACCGCGTTCGGGTGATGTGCTGGCGGGGCTGGGGGCCACGTCGGATGTGCAGCGTATCGCCGCGCGGCATGCGCTGGCGGATGTGCCGCTTGAAACCTTCCTCCACACGGCGCTCGTGCCGTATGAGGAGGACGAGGTCACGCGCCTGATCATTGACAGCATGACAGGGCGGCCTTTGCCCGATTTCGCACATGACCGTGGGCGATTTCCGTGACTGGCTGCTCTCGCACGCGGCGGACGGGCCGACACTGGCGGCGGTGGCGCCGGGAATTACGCCGGAAATGGCGGCGGCGGTCAGCAAGATCATGCGCAATCAGGATCTGATGTCGGTTTCCGCCCGAATTCGCGTCATTACCCGTTTCCGCAATACGATCGGCCTTGCCGGGTGCCTGGCCTCGCGGTTGCAGCCCAATCACCCGACCGATGACCTCAGGGGCATCGCCGCCTCCACCCTTGATGGCCTGCTGTACGGGATGGGGGATGCCGTCATCGGCATCAATCCGGCTACGGACAATGTGGCCACCGGCATGGCGTTGCTCGACATGCTCGATCACGCCCGCCGCCGCTATGAAATTCCCACCCAGACCTGCGTGCTGACCCACGTGACCAACACGATCGAGATGATGAACAGGGGCGCGGCGGTGGATCTGGTGTTCCAGTCTATAGCCGGAACGCAGAAGGCGAATGAGGCTTTGGCATCAGCCTCGCCATCCTGAAGGAAGCGCATGAGGCCGCCCGGGGCCTGCATCGCGGCACCATCGGCAATAACGTGATGTATTTTGAAACCGGGCAGGGGGCGGCCCTGTCCGCTGGCGCGCATCATGGACTGGACCAGCAGACGGTTGAAACCCGCGCCTACGCCGTGGCGCGTGCGTTCGAGCCGCTGCTGGTCAATACCGTGGTCGGCTTTATCGGGCCGGAATACCTGTATGACGGCAAGCAGATCACCCGCGCCGCGCTGGAGGACCATTTCTGCGCCAAGCTGCTTGGTGTGCCCATGGGGTGTGACGCCTGTTACACCAATCATGCCGAAGCCGATCAGGATGACATGGACAACCTCATGGTGCTGCTGGGTGTCGCCGGGATTTCGTTCCTGATCGGGGTGCCGGGCGCGGATGACATCATGCTCAATTACCAGAGCCTGTCGTTTCATGACATCATGACGCTGCGCCGCATGCTCCGGCTTGACCCCGCGCCCGAATTCGCCGCGTGGCTGGAACGGATGGGGCTGTATGACGCGAAGTCCGGCAGATGCGCGAACTCGCACCGGGGCAGACCCGCCTTGGCCAGTTGATCGCCTGACATGGATACGAAAAAACCCACCCCCAGCCCCGTCCCGCCGGATGACGCCTGGAGCGAACTGCGCCACCTCACGCGCGCGCGCATCGGCATCGGGCGTAGCGGCACCGCGCAGCGCACGCGCGACGTGCT
>NZ_BAIO01000010.1 GCF_000613305.1 Komagataeibacter kakiaceti JCM 25156 | reverse complement strand
CGTTCCGCCGCGCAGGGCCTGTGCGTACAGGTAACCGCCCACCGAACCGGTCTGGCCCGAGGGCAGGGCACGGCAGCGTTTCTGTGATATGAGGCGTTGCCCATATTCCAGCGTGCGCAGTTCCTCGGCCACATTAAGCAGCACATTACTGTCACTGCCGATGCCAAACCGGCCGCCCGCATCCACGTAATCCATGAACGGGAAAAATCCGTCGCCCAGATTGGCTTCGGTAATGGGGCAGATACCGGCAACCGCGCCGGAGCGGGCCAGGCGCATCGTTTCGTCATGGTCCATATGGGTGGCATGGACAAGACACCAGCGTTCATCCACCGGCATTTCATCCAGCAGCCACGCCACGGGCCTGCGGCCCAGAAAGGCGATGCAGTCCTCAACTTCCTTCATCTGTTCGGCAATGTGGATGTGAACCGGCGCATCCCCCGGTAACAGGCGCAGCGTTTCGCGTATGTCTCCACCATCCGCCGCGCGCAGGGAATGCAGGGCGACGCCCGTGTTCACCAGCGGGTTGCCGGTATGGCGGGCCGTAATGTCGGTAACGACCCGCGCCAGGAATTCCGGCGAGCTGGCAAAGCGCCGCTGTTCCGGGGCCAGCGGGCGGCCAAACCCGGCATGGCGGTAAAGGGCGGGCAGCATGGTCATGCCAATGCCGGCCTGCCCCGCCGCGTCGATCACGGCCAGCGGCATTTCAGCGGGCTGCGCGTAAGGCTGTCCGTCCGGTGCGCGGTGGAGGTAATGGAACTCGGCCACCTGTGTATAGCCCGCCCTGAGCATTTCCACATAAAGCTGGGCAGCGATGGCGCGCAGGGTGTCGGGGTCGATCGCGGCGGCGAGGCGGTACATCTGCTCCCGCCAGCTCCAGAATGAATCGGCGGGGTTGTGCCGGGTTTCCGTCAGCCCCGCCATGGCGCGCTGGAAGGCGTGCGAATGCAGGCCGGGCATTGGCGGGATGGCGATATCCACCCGCCTGTCTTCCGGCTGGGGCTTCTGGTCGGCCTGCACCGTGGTGAAGAAGCCATCGCCATCAAAACACAGGCGCACATTGTCATGCCATCCATCCGGCAGCAGGGCCTGCCCGGCAAAAATATTCTGGATCTGTACCGATGGGGACATGGCGTGCCTGTTTCGAAGATCATTGCGTTGGAACGGTTTCAAAACTAGACATGTATATACGTTTAGGGTCAAGCGCTGAAATGGGAGTGCGTCATGTGGGATCGGTTATGGGTCGATGTCAATCTGGCAACCGATGCAGGTGGGACCGGACAGCCGGGGGGCGATGATTTCGGCGTTATCCCCAATGGCGCCATCGCGGCCTGTGATGGCCTGATTGCGTGGGTCGGGCGGCAGGAGGATCTGCCGGACCGGCCCGAACGCCTCGCCACCCATGTCATTTCGTGCAACGGGCAGTGGATGACGGCAGGCTGGTGGACCCGCATACGCACCTTGTTTATGGCGGTGACAGAAGCGCCGAGTTCGCGGAGCGCCTGCAGGGCGTCTCCTATCAGGACATCGCGCGGCGGGGGGGTGGAATCCTGTCCACCGTCCGCGCCACCCGCGACGCCAGCGAGGAGGAACTGCTGCGTCTCACGCTCAGGCGCGCGCGCTGCCTTGTTGACAATGGCGTGACCACGGTCGAGATCAAATCCGGCTACGGGCTGCGGCTGGAAGATGAACTCAAGCAGTTGCGCGTGGCGCGCGCGGTAGGCAGGCACCTGCCGTTGCGGGTGCATGCCACCTTTCTTGCGCGCATGCGCTGCCGCCGGAATTCGCGGGCAGGCAGGATGATTACGTGACATTCCTGTGCACGGAAATGCTGCCCGCCGTGGCCGAAGCCGGTCTGGCCGACAGTGTCGATGCCTTCTGTGAGACGATCGCGTTCCAGCCCGCCGAGGTGGAACGCATTTTTGAAGCCGCGCAGCGCTGGAAGCTTCCCGTGCGCCTGCATGCCGACCAGATGTCCGATCTGGAGGGGGCGCGTCTGGCGGCGCGGTGGCATGCGCTTTCGGCCGATCATGTTGAATATGCAAGCGAAAGCAGCGTACGGGCCATGGCGGAGGCCGGCACCGTCGCCATGCTGCTGCCCGGCGCGTTCTATTTCGTGCGGGAAACAAGGCAGCCCCCGGTGGCGCTGTTCCGTCAATACGGCGTGCCCATGGGACTCGCCACGGACTGCAATCCCGGCACGTCACCCGTTCTCAGCCCCACGGCGGTCATGAACATGGCCTGCACGCTGTTCCGCCTGACACCGGGGGAGGCGTTGGCCGGGCATACCCATGTCGCGGCAAAGGCGCTGGGCCTGGACGGCAGGGTCGGGCGGCTGCGCCCGGGCATGGCGGCCGACATGGTGGTGTGGGACATCGCGGGCCCGCATGAACTGTCGTACTGGATCGGCGGCGTACGTCCCAGCGCACGGATTTTTGGTGGTTGCCCGCTATAAAAGTCAGGATCAGCGCTGGATGGCGACTGCTCCCTTATGCCAGTATAGACTAACGTCTGCTGAATAAGGTGTAATTGCGTGTCACTGGCTTTAACCAAGGATAAACCCGCCGCCCGTTACGAACAGGTCAAGCTGTACATCACCGAACGGATCGAAACCGGTGAATGGGCAATCGGTCACCGCCTGCCATCGGAAAGTGAACTGGTGGAACTGCTCGGTGTCTCACGCATGACGGTTCACCGCGCCCTGCGTGAACTGACGGCGGAAGGGCTGGTCACGCGCGCGCAGGGGGTGGGCACCTTCGTCGCGGAGCCCGCGCAGCGCGTGGAACTGCTGGAACTGCGTGATATTGCTGATGATATTGCCTCCAACGGGCATGAACACACCACGCGGATCATCACGCTCGATACGATCCGCGCCAGCAGCGATCTCGCCACCGCGTTCGAACAGCGTCCGGGCGCGCGCCTGTTCCACTCCATCATCGTCCATTATGAGGACGACACGCCGCTACAGGTCGAGGAGCGTTTCGTCTCCCCCCATTTCGCCCCGGACTATCTGGAGCAGGATTTTTCCCTTACCCATCCGCACCGCCATCTTTCGGGTATTTCCCACCCGGAGGAGATCGAGCATGTGGTTTTCGCGGTTACGCCCAGCCTCGATATCTGCACGCTGCTTGACCTTGACGAGCCCGAAGCGTGCCTGCAGCTCATGCGACGCACATGGGTTGAAGGGCGTGTCGTGATGAAGGGGATCTTCACCTATTCCGGCAGTCGCTTCAGCTTTGTGGGCCGCTATAGGCCCTGATCCTTTTCGGCTCCGGCCAGAAACGGAACTTCGTTACGTTTTCACGTTGACAAGGGGAAATCTCTGCGGCACATGAATGTATATACAAGTACATTCAAGGTGGTGTCATGAGTAGCCCGACCTCGTCCCGTCTGTCCAATGATCGTATTATCCATGCGGCGCATGGCCCGGAGATCACGGCCAAAAGCTGGCAGACAGAAGCTGCCATGCGTATGCTGATGAACAACCTCGATCCCGAAGTGGCGGAAAAGCCCTCGGAACTGGTTGTCTATGGTGGTATTGGCCGCGCGGCCCGCAACTGGCAGTGCTATGACCGTATTGTCGAGACGCTGAAAACGCTGGAGGCCGACCAGACCCTGCTGGTGCAGTCCGGCAAGCCGGTCGGGGTGTTCCGCACGCATGAAAACGCCCCCCGTGTCCTGATCGCCAATTCCAACATCGTTCCCCACTGGGCGAACTGGGACAAGTTCAACGAACTCGATCGCGCCGGTCTCATGATGTATGGCCAGATGACGGCGGGTTCGTGGATCTATATCGGCAGTCAGGGCATCGTTCAGGGAACGTATGAAACCTTTGTCGAGATGGGACGCCAGTATTATGGCGGCGACCTGACCGGCCGGTGGATCCTGACCGGCGGCCTGGGCGGCATGAGCGGCGCGCAGCCCCTGGCGGCGGTCATGGCCGGTGCGTCCATGCTGGCGGTTGAATGCGAACCCGGCCGGATCGAGAAGCGCCTGCAGACCGGCTATCTCGACCGCAAGGTGGATACGCTGGATGAGGCGCTGGAAATCATCGACGCCGCCTGCAAGAGCGGCAAGCCGGTTTCGGTCGGCCTGCTGGGCAACGCGGCCGAAGTCTTTCCCGAACTGGTGCGCCGTGGCATCCGCCCCGATGGCGTGACCGACCAGACTTCCGCGCATGATCCGCTCAACGGTTACCTCCCGGCGGGCTGGACGCTGGATCAGGCGGCGAAGATGCGCGTGACCGACCCGGCCGCGGTCGAGAAGGCGGCGAAGGAGTCAATGAAGCTGCATGTGGAGGCGATGGTCGCCTTCCACCGCATGGGCATCCCCACCTTCGATTACGGCAACAACATCCGCCAGATGGCGTTCGAGGTTGGCTGCGAGGACGCCTTCGCCTTCCCCGGCTTCGTGCCCGCCTATATCCGCCCGCTGTTCTGTCGCGGTATCGGCCCGTTCCGCTGGGCCGCGCTTTCGGGGGATCCGGAAGACATCTTCAAGACCGATGCGAAGGTGAAGGAACTGCTGCCGGACGATAAGCACCTGCATAACTGGCTCGACATGGCGCGGGAGAAAATCCACTTCCAGGGGCTGCCCTCGCGCATCTGCTGGGTCGGGCTGGGTGATCGGCACCGCCTTGGCCTCGCCTTTAATGAAATGGTGGCGAAGGGCGAACTGAAGGCCCCGATCGTGATCGGTCGTGACCATCTGGACAGCGGCTCCGTCGCCAGCCCGAACCGTGAGACGGAAGCCATGCGGGACGGCTCGGACGCCGTATCGGACTGGCCGTTGCTCAATGCCCTGCTCAACACGGCGTCGGGTGCGACATGGGTTTCGCTGCATCATGGCGGTGGTGTGGGCATGGGCTTCTCCCAGCATTCGGGCATGGTGATCGTGGCCGATGGCACGGATGACGCCGCGAAGCGCCTGGAGCGCGTGCTGTGGAATGACCCGGCGACGGGTGTGATGCGCCATGCGGACGCGGGTTACGACATCGCGGTCGATTGCGCCCACGAAAAAGGGCTCGATCTGCCCATGATCAGAAAAGGCTGACGCAGATGTCGGAAAATATCGTTCTCCATCCCGGCCAGCTTGATCTGGCCACCCTGCGCCGCTTCGTGTTCGAGGCGACGGATGTCACCCTCAGCCCCGATGCGCTGGACACGCTGGCGGTGGCCGCGCGCTCCGTGGAGCGGATCGTGGCGGGCGGGGCCGCCGTGTATGGGGTCAATACCGGTTTTGGCAAGCTGGCCAAGACCCGCATCCCCGATGACCGGCTGCGTGACCTCCAGCGCAATCTGGTTCTCAGCCACGCCGCCGGCATTGGCAGGCCGCTGCCCGGGCGCGTGGTGCGCCTGATCATGCTGCTCAAGGCCAACGGGCTGGGGCGGGGTTTTTCCGGCGTGCGGCCGGAGGTCGTGCAGCTCCTGCTGGACATGCTGGCCAAGGATCTCATTCCCGTCATTCCGGAAAAGGGTTCGGTTGGCGCATCGGGCGATCTTGCGCCGCTGGCGCACATGACGGCGGTCCTGATCGGGGAGGCGAGGCCTTTTTCGGGGGCGAGCGCCTGCCCGGCGCGCAGGCGCTGCGCAAGGCCGGTCTTGAGCCGGTCGTCCTTGGCCCCAAGGAAGGGCTGGCGCTGCTCAACGGCACGCAGGTTTCCACGTCCCTTGCGCTGATCGCCCTGTTCGATGCGGAACGGCTGTTCCAGGCGGCCCTTGTCACGGGATCGCTGACACTGGACGCCGCGCGTGGAACGGATGCGCCGTTCGACCCGCGCCTGCACACGCTGCGGGGCCAGCAGGGACAGATCGAATGCGCGGCGGTCTATCGGAAGCTTATGGAAGGCTCGGCCATCCGCGCCTCCCATCAGGTGGATGACGAGCGCGTGCAGGATCCGTACTGCCTGCGCTGCCAGCCGCAGGTGATGGGGGCGGCGCTGGACAGCCTGCGCCATGCGGCCCGCGTGCTGCTGATCGAGGCCAATGCGGTTTCCGATAATCCCATCCACTTCCCCGATACGGATGAGATGATCTCGGGCGGCAACTTCCATGCCGAGCCGGTGGCCATCGCGGCGGACCTCATGGCGATCGCGGTGTCGGAAATCGGCGCCATTGCCGAGCGCCGCCTGGCGCTGCTGGTTGATCCGGGCATGAGCGGCCTGCCGCCCTTCCTGGTCAATGACAGTGGCGTGAACTCGGGCTTCATGATCGCGCAGGTCACGGCCGCGGCGCTGGCGTCCGAGAACAAGACACTGGCCCACCCCGCCAGTGTGGACAGCCTGCCGACTTCCGCCAACCAGGAAGATCACGTGTCCATGGCGACCTTCGCCGCGCGCCGCGTGACCGATATCAATGATAACGTGCGCACCATTCTGGGCATTGAATATCTGGCGGCGGTGCAGGGGCTTGATTTCCTTGCGCCACTGGTTTCCTCCCCGCCAATGGCGCGGGCCGCGGGCGTGCTGCGCGAGCATGTGGCCTTCTTCGCGCAGGACCGGCTGTTTACCCCGGATATGGAAGCAGCCAACGCGCTGATCGCCGCTGGCGCGCTGAACACGGCGGTAGGTGACGCGCTGGTGCTGCCCACGGTCGAGCCAGCCTGATGGACGACGGCGCGTTTGCAGCGGCTGCGCGAAAGGCGCGCCGTCGTCTCCCCCGCCTGTTTGCCGACTACATTGATGGGGGCGCCCATGGTGAACGGACCATGGCCCGCAACCGGAGCAGCTTCGCCCAGTGGGGCGTTGTGCCCCGCGCCCTGCGCGATGTGTCCACCGTGGATCTGACAACGCGCTGCTTCAACCGTACATGGAAACTGCCGGTCTTCCTTGCCCCGGTGGGGTTCGCCGGGATGTTCCATCATCACGGTGAATGTGGCGCGGCCCATGCGGCCGGCAGCCGGGGCGTGGGAATGGGCATTTCCACCTTTTCGATCGCCCCCATGGAAACGCTGGCCGCCACGGGCGTCGATGTGATGGCGCAGATTTATGTGCTGCGTGACCGCGCCCTGACACGCGACATGCTGGCCCGTGCAAGGGCATGCGGCATAAGTGGCATCATCCTGACGGTCGATACGGCGATTACGCCCGTGCGTGAGCGCGATGTGCGCAATGGCTTCCGCCACCTTTCCCGTCCCACACTGTGGCAGATGGCCAGCCTGCTCAACCACCCGGCATGGGTTGCGGGGCTCATGCGCGGCGGTATGCCGGTCGTGGGCAATGTTGATGCCTATACGACCGCGCGCAACGTCATGGGGCAGGCGCGTGACATCGCCGCCCGGATCGACCCCACGCTGGGCTGGGATGATCTGGCCTGGCTGCGGGAGAACTGGAGCGGCACCCTTGTGGTCAAGGGTGTGATGACCCCCGAAGATGCGCTGCGCGCCGCCGATGCCGGGGTGGATGGCCTTGTGGTGTCCAACCATGGTGGCCGCCAGATGGATCCAGCCCCCGCGACGCTTGACGTGCTGCCCGGCATCGCGGCGGCGGTGGGGGAACGGGTCGACATCATGCTTGATAGCGGCATCCGTCGCGGTGGGGACGTGGTGACGGCGCTGGCGCTGGGCGCGCATGCGGTTTCCATCGGCCGCCCCTGGGTATGGGGGCTTGCGGCGGGTGGGGCGACAGGCGTGGCGGCGGCCATTGATACGCTTGCGCAGGAAATACGCGATGTCATGGCCCTGGCGGGGCTATGTGACATCCAGAGCGTGCGCGCGGCGGGCCGGACTGCGCTGTGGCGGTTCTGAAGGTCTGAAATAAATAATAAAAGTTTATGGGAGCCACCTTTTTTGTAAGGTAGTGTTCCTGAATATTCTTGAAAAATTCGCCAAAAACTTTCTTATGCTTGCAGGATATTTTGCAACCTGTATTCGCAGGTGGCCGCCTGGATATTTTCATCCATCTGACGGGCAAGGCGGTATCAAGGCACACATATCCGGACCAGACCCCGACAATGCCACAACGGCCGGATTCCATCCGTAAATTATAAAGAAGTGTTTGGTGAAGCTTTTTTCAAAAAGCTTCAGAAATGCCAGCCCCGCCTGTATCGGCGGGGCTGTTTTCATAACGGGCCGTCAGGACTCAACGGGGTGGGGCTTCTGGGATTCGCGGATGCGCCCCATGATGTAATCCCCGGCGGAAACCGGTTCGAAAAGCGGCTTGGTGCCCGGCGGCAGGTTCAGGTCGCGCGGGTCGACGATGGCGTCGTAATCGGGATCGTAGAAGGTCGCGATTGACAGGCGCTCCTTCTTCGATCGGTTCGTGACCCGGTGCAGGTTGGAATTGTAGCGCTGGTTGGACCAGCGGCACAGCAGATCCCCGATATTGATGACCAGCGTGCCGGGAATGGGCGGGGCCGGGATCCACTTTCCATCCCGGCCCATGACATCCAGCCCCCCGGTCTCGTCCTGCCACAGCAGGGTTATGCAGCCATAATCGGTATGGGGGGCTACGCCGAACTGGTCCTTTTCCCGCTCCACCGGATGGGGCGGATACCAGATGGCCTGCGTGCGCTGTAGCGGGCGGTCGTATTTGGCCACAAAGAAATCGGGCGCGATCCCCAGTGAATGGGCAACGGCGCGCAGTAGCACCTGGCCACAGGCGCCGACGGCGTTGAAATAGTCCATCATGGCCTCGCGGAAGGCCGGTCGGGAGGCGGGCCACTGGTTGGGGCCGCGCAGGGGCTGGCCGGCCAGCACGGCCGGATCATCGGCGGGAAGTTCCAGGCCGATCTGGAAAAATTCCTTATAATCAGGCTGTTCCGCGCCGTACATGATGGTCCGGTTCAGTGCGTTGAACCCGCGCACCGCTTCCTTGGGCTTGCAGGCCAGTTTTTCCTCCATGGGGGCATGAAAGAAATCCAGCGCCTCGGCGCGCAGGCGGTCGATGACCGCATCGGGAATGCCGTGATTGCGGATGTAGCAGAACCCGGAGGTCGTAAAGGCTTGGCCGATCAGGGCGCCGGTGGTTGCATAATCACCCTGCCGCGCGGGACCGAGATCAATGATAGGAAGACCAGCAGGCTCACTCATGACATGACTTTCTCAGTTTGGGATGTGGAGATGATTGCGGCGATCAGGCAGGCGGGCATGCGGGGGTCAACGGGTTCGACAGTCATCGCGCCGCTGGTGGGGCCGCATGCGATCATGCCCGTCGGCAGGGGGCGGTCGCAGTTTTCAATCCGCCATTCACCCTGAAGGGAAAAGAGCGCGATTGTATGGGTGTGCTCCAGGCGGAACGCTGTCCGGTGCCGCTCCAGTCGCGCGGGCACGCCGGGGGCGGCCATGAGATTGAAGGCCAGCACGGACCGCCCATGGCACGATGCGCTGACCGCAAGCGCGCCATCGAAACGGATGATCTCGCCCGGATGGTCCAGCGTCACGCCGTCCGTCCCGATCCCCTCAAGCGTGAGCCTGCCGGGGGAGGCGAGCGCAAGCTGGCGGACAAGGCCGGGAAACAGTGAAAAAGGCCCGTCACCCTCGATACAGGCCAGACTCACGCGCCAGAAACGGGGGGAAAGGGGCGCACCGGCGTCATGGACCATGATTTCACGCGTGGCGCCACGCCCGTTGCGCCATGGCCGTGGCGTGAAGGTATCCGGCGTGGCGAGGGTCAGCATGGCGGCGTGGGGGGAGGCAGCAGCTTGCCGGGGTTGAGGATATTGTTCGGATCGAGGGCATGCTTGATCGTACGCATGACATCGAGCGCCACCGCATCATGCTCGGCGGGCATGAACTCCATCTTCGCGAGGCCCACGCCATGCTCGCCACTGGCCGACCCGCCCAGCGACAGCGCACGCGCGATGATCTTGTGGTCAAGCGCGCGGACCTTTTCCAGTTCCTCCTCCCCCGGGGGCACCAGCATGACGGTATGGAAATTGCCATCACCGATATGGCCCACGATCGGGGCGGTGATGCCGGATTCCTCAATATCGCGTTTCGCGCCAAGGATCATGTCGGTCAGGGCGGAAATCGGCACGATCGCGTCGGTCGAGATGCCGGTATATCCGGGCCGGTAGGCAAGGCAGGCCCAGAATACGGCATGGCGCGTCTTCCACAGCGCCGCGCGTTCCTGCGCCTGCGTGCTCCATGTAAAGGCGGAGCCGTTATTGTCGGCCGCGATCGCCTCGACCGTTTCGATCTGCTCGCGCACGGATTCCGGGCCGCCCTCGAATTCGAAGAACATGGTGGGGATGGGGCGGTAGCCTTCCAGCCTGGCGTAACGGATGCAGGCATCCATCTGCACATCGTCCAGCAGTTCCATCCGCCCGATCGGCACGCTCATCTGCATGACCTGCACGGCGGTCTGCACGCAGTCCGCCAGTGTCTCGAACTGGCAGACGGCGGCGGCCATGGTCTCGGGTATGCCATGCAGGCGCAACTGCACTTCGGTAATCACGCCCAGCGTTCCTTCCGAACCGATCAGCAGGTGCGTCAGGTCGTACCCCATGGCGGATTTGCGCACCCGCCGGCCTACGCGCATGATGCGTCCATCCGCCAGGACCACGGTCAGGCCCAGTACGTTTTCACGAATCGTGCCGTACCGTACGGCCCCGGTGCCGGAGGCGCGCGTGGCGCACATGCCGCCAATGGTGGCCTCCCCACCCGGATCAACGGGGAAGAACAGCCCCTCGTCACGCAGCAGCAGGTTCAGTTCCTGCCGGGTGATGCCGGCCTGCACGCGGCAGTCCATATCCCCGGAATTGAGTTCCAGCAGGCTGGTCATGCGTGACAGATCTATGGATATGCCGCCCTCGATGGCGTTGACCTGCCCCTCCAGCGAGGTGCCCGCCCCAAACGGAATGACCGGCGCGCGGTGGGCGTTGCACACGCGCAGGGCATGGGCGACATCTTCCGTGGTCTCGGCGAAGACGACCGCCTGCGGCGGGTGCTGGGCGTGATAGCCCTCGCCATGGGCGTGGTGTTCGCGCACCGACTGGTTGCGCGACAGGCGTTCGCCAAAATAGGGCGCCAGTTCGGCAATCGCCTGCTCAATCCTGTCCGTCGTCATTTCACGCATTCCCCTGCGGTTTTACATGTGGGGGCAGGGTGCAGGACTGTCCGCAGGGCTGCAAGGAAGCGGGCGTTTTCTTCCGGCAGGCCGATGCTGACACGCAACCAGTGCGTGTAGCCCGCTTCCTTCCATGGCTTGACGATCACGCCATGGTGCAGCAGGGCCTCGGCCACGTCCCCCGATGGCCGGGTGGTATGGAAGAACAGGAAATTCCCGAGCGAGGGCGCGACCTGCAGCCCCATTTCCTCAAGTTCCGTCCTGAGTTTCTCGCGCGCTTCAACCGTCCGGCCCGTGCCGTGGTCCATGTGGTCCGTGCCCTCCAGTGCCGCGAGGGCCGCCAGTTGCGCCGCGATGTTGGTGTTGAACGGATCACGTATGCGCCCGAGCGCATCGATGATTTCGGGACTCGAGGCGATGGCGTAGCCAATGCGCAGACCCGCAAGCCCGTATGCCTTGGAGAAGGTGCGCAGCACCAGCCAGGGCCGTGACTGTTCGCGCAGGATGGTCCGGGCGTCGGGGTAGGTGGGGTCGAAGCGGGCATATTCGTAATAGGCTTCATCCACCACGATCAGGCAGTCAGGCGGGCAGGCGACCAGGAGCGCGCGCAGGTCATCCGCCTTCATCATGCACCCCACGGGGTTGGACGGATTGGCGAAGATCAGCATCCTGAGCGGGGTGGAGACCGCCCGGATCAGCGCGGGGAGGTCGAATTCACACGCGGGCGTCACGGGCACCGTCTCGACCTGCCCGCCCATGGCCTCGACCGTGAGGATATGCAGCCCGAAGGACGGCACGACGGTCACGACACGATCCCCGGGGCGGATATAGGCCTGCGCGATCATGCGGATGATCTGCTCGGACCCGTTGCCCAGCAGGAGGCACGACGCGGGCTCCCCCAGCCTTGCCGCCAGCGCCGCCTTCAGCTTCTGGTCGGCTTCGGGGTACAGCGCCACCTGTGCCGCCAGCCCCTGTAGCGCGGCGGCCACGGTGGGGGGCGGACCGTAAGGGTTTTCGTTGCTGCCCAGCTTGGTGACGGTGGTGGCGCCATAAGAGTTCTTGACGGCTTCAGTGCTCAGGCCCGCATTATACGGTGCAAGCTGCGCGACTTCCGGTCGGCATGCGGGGGCATTGACCTTTGTTATGGAAGCGGGCTTGGCGGACATGACCGGTTCTCCTGTTCGTTCATGTATATACAACCATATAAAATTTCGTTGGTCGAGCGAAATTTATTTTGCGGGCGCCTTGGGCGGGTTTGCCGCCTATCTCCCTTATTTTGCTTAATTTTTTGTTGTTGAGATTCTTTTTTGTTTCGTATTGGTGTTGACGCATCTTGTACAGACAACATAAGGTCGTTTCATTCTTGTCTCAATACAGGACAGCCGGAAAATGGAACAGGTGGTCTCAATGCTTCCTCTGACCGGACAGGCGGCGGCCTTCCGCAGGGATGGCGTGATCGTGTTGCGGGGCGTCTTCGCCCCATGGGTCGAGACGTTACGCGCGGGCATCGACCGCCTGATGGCGGATCCCAGCCCACTGGAACGCTCCTACCAGCCGTGGGATCAGCCCCTTTCTTTCAGGATCTGTGCAACTGGCGGCGGATTCCCGAATTCCGTGATTTTGTCGAGAACTCCCCCCTGGGCAGGATCGCGGGTGAACTGCTGGGCGCGCATGAGGTGCGTTTTTTTCACGATCATGTGCTGGTCAAGGAACCGGGCACCTCGCTCGTCACCCCCTGGCATCAGGATGGTCCCTATTACTGCGCCCGTGGCCCGCAGACCGTCAGTTTCTGGATTCCGCTGGACCCCGTGCCCGCCGCGAACGCGCTGGAATGCGTGGCCGGTTCCCATAAATGGGGGCGTGACCACAGGCCCATGCGCTTTGATGGCACGCCGCTCTATGCGGTCGATGACAGCCCGCCCATGCCCGATATCGATTCGCGCGGGAGGAATACTCCATCCTGAGCTGGGACATGGAACCGGGGGACGCCGTGGCGTTCGATTTCGGCACCGTCCATGGCGCGGCGGCGACGGTGGAAGCGATCCACCGGCGGCGCGTCTTCTCCGCGCGCTGGTGGGGGATGACGCCGTTTTCGTCTCCCGCGGGGGGAAGGGATCGCCGCCTTTCGCGCATCTCGCCCTTCAGGATGGCGATCCGCTGGCAGGCGCCGATTTTCCCCTTCTTTACACGGAACCGACGTGAGGGCGGCCTTCCTGCTTGCAATGGGGCTTTTCGCAATGGGTCCGCCAGCGGTGGGCCATGCGGGATGCCTTGATGACATCCGCCACGCCGGGGTCATGCGGGTCGGGAACGGGCTGCTGGGGGCGCATCCTTCCCTGTGGCAGGATCGGGATGGGGCCTATCACGGCATAGATGCCGATCTCCTGTCCGAACTGACGCGGCGCATGGGGCTGCCACGTTCCGAGTTCGTCATTACGGAATGGTCAACCATCATTCCCGGCCTCAAGGCGGGGCGATGGGATGTCGTGCTGTCGGATGTCAACATCACGCAGGAGCGTGAGGTGATGGGGCATGTCCGCTTTTCCATGCCGTATTTCATGCTCTATGACTATGTCATCGTACCGGATGACTCCCCCATCCATTCGCTGGCCGACCTGAAGGGCAGGACGATCGGCTCCGTGCTGGGCACCAACGATTCCGCCACGGCCCACCGGCTGGTGGCGCGGGGGATCGGCGCTTCGGTCGCGGATTACGACACGTTTGGGGATCCCTTCCTCGCCCTGCGCAACAGGCAGATTGACGCGGTGGTGGTCGATCAGCCACGCTGCATTCCCAGCAGGCGCATTTTGCCGGCCTGCGCACGGTGGGCGAGCCGGTTTTCTATGTGCCCAAGCCGGAATGGGCCGCCGCCCAGGCCGCCGCCCCCTACAGGCTGGGCAGCGAGGGGGTGGTGGTGCGGCCCGCCTGCGTTGATCTGCTGGCCGCCATCAACCACGCCCTGAAGGACATGCACGAGGATGGCACGATCCGTACGATCCTGAAGC
This sequence comes from Komagataeibacter kakiaceti JCM 25156, assembly GCF_000613305.1. Next base: position 12,111 of record NZ_BAIO01000010.1, on the reverse strand, counting down.
GGTATGGGGTGTGGGAGCCACAGCAGGACCATCTCGTCAAAACACCTGGACAGGACTGAGCGGGATCCATGCACAACTTCCTTTTTTACGAGATCCCGGAACATTTCCCATTCCTGCTTCAGGGCGCGCTGGTCACGGTCGAACTGTCGCTGATCTCGATGCTGCTGGGTACGGTACTGGGGTTTTTCCTTGCCGTTGGCCGCCTGTCGGCCCGGCGCGCGCTGCGCTGGCCGCTGGACGCCTTTGTCGAGGTCGTGCGTGACACGCCGCTGATCGTGCAACTGCTGCTGATCTATTTCTCCCTGCCCGAAGCCGGCATCGTGCTGAGCGCGTTCTGGGCGGGCATCGCGGGGCTGACGCTCAACCTCGCGGCTTATCTGTCGGAGGTGTTCCGCGCGGCCATCGTGGCGGTTGACAGGGGCCAGCGCGAGGCCGCCATCTCGCTCGGCATGTCGCCGGTGGGTGTTTACCGCCGGGTCATCATTCCGCAGGCGGCGCTGGCTTCCCTGCCTACGCTGGGGGGCTATTTCATCGCGCTGCTCAAGGACTGTTCGCTGGTTTCGTTCATTTCGGTCAATGAACTCCTCCGTCATGCCACGATTGTCATCTCCGATACGTTTGACAGCATGAACACGTACATCATGGTGGCGATCATCTATTTCATGATGAGCTTTATCAGCGCGCGGATCATCCGCTACATCGAACTGTGGCTGACCCCGTCGAACCGGCGGGCCACCATCAGCATACCCCTGACCATGGACAAGGAGGGTGCACGATGAACGACCAGTTCAGCCCCCCCGTGCTGAGCGTGCGCCAGATGCGCAAGACCTTCCGGGGCAACGCGGTTCTCCGGGGTGTGGACCTGACCCTGCATGAAGGCGAGATCGCGTGCCTGATCGGCCCCAGCGGTACGGGCAAGTCTACCATCCTGCGCTGCCTCAACTTCCTTGAGCAGCCCGATGGCGGGGAAATCACGTTCTTCGGGCAGCATCTGTGTTCGGAAGACGGGAACAGCAATATCTTCCGTATCGCCCCGCCGCGCGCGCTCCAGGCCGCGCGGGCGCGCATGCCCATGGTGTTCCAGCACTTCAACCTGTTTTCGCACCGTACGGTCATGGAAAACGTGGTGGAGGGGCAGGTTGTCGTGCTGCGTCGTGGCCGGGCGGAGGCGTACGACCGGGCGCGTGACTGCCTGGCCCGTGTGGGCATGCTGGAACGGGCGGATTTCTACCCCGACCAGCTTTCCGGTGGGCAGAAGCAGCGTGTCGGAATCGCGCGCGCGCTGGCCATGTCACCGGCGCTTATCCTGTTCGATGAACCGACCAGCGCGCTGGACCCCCAGCTGGTGCAGGAAGTACAGGGCGTGATCCGCGACCTGTCGGCGGAGGGGATGACCATGCTGATCGTGACCCATGAAATGCGTTTCGTGCGCTCGATCGCGCATACGGTCCATTTCTGCGAAGGGGGCCGCATAGCGGAGAGCGGGTCGGCCAGTGAAATATTCGGCGCCAGTGCGCCGCCCCGCATACGGACCTTCATGGAGATGGCCCATGGCTGACACGAACCGCTTTTACGATAGGGCGCACGCATGATGATCACCCAAGGTACGAAAACCGAAGCGCACGCGGAACTGATCGAGGATTTCCTGCCCGAAAAGACCGTTGAATTCCAGACGATCTATCCGGTCGCGGTGTCGGAACGGCACGGGCGGGCGCGCGACCTGCTGGCGCTGTGGTTTGGCGCCAACATGACCATGCTGACCGTCACGACGGGTGGGGTCATGCGTGGCACATTCCACCTTACGCCGCTTGCCGCGATCATGGCCGCCATTGTGGGCAACCTGATCGGTGGCCTGTTCATGGCGCTGCACGCGGCGCAGGGGCCGCATCTTGGCATCCCGCAGATGGTGCAGTCGCGCGCGCAGTTCGGCATGCTGGGCGCGGCCCCCATGACCGCGCTGATCGTCATCATGTTTCTGGGCTTTTCCGCGTCCAACCTTGTGCTGGGCGCGCAGGGGCTGGCCACGATGGACGGGCATCTTGGCGGGACGCCGGGCATGCTGGTGGTGGCGTTCCTTTCACTGGTGCCGGCGGTGCTGGGCTACCGCGCCATCCATGGCGCGACCCGTATCGCATCGCTGCTGTGTGGGGCGGCGGTGCTGACCTGTCTTGTCGTGGCGCTGTGGCATGTGCCCCGGGGCACGGCATGGTGGGTCGGTGACGGGCATGACACGGTACCGGGCTTTCTGGGGGCCATGTCGCTCGCGGCGCTGTGGCAGATCGCCTATGCGCCCTATGTTTCGGATTATTCGCGCTACCTGCCAGCAGCCCGGCGGGGGAGCGGCAGGCGTTCCATGCCACCTACTGGGGCTGCGTGCTGGGGTCGTTCGTCGCCATGCTGATCGGCGTGGTGACGGGGGCGGATGTCGCCGCCGTGCTGGGGCGGGAACTGGGGTGGCTGGCGGCGCCCGTTCTCGGGGTGCTGTCGCTGGGCATCATCATCGCCAATGCCATGAACCTTTATTGCGGGGCGCTGTCCTCCATCACGGTATTCCATACCCTGGCTCCGCACCGGCATTTCGGGCGGGGGTGGCGCGTGGCGATATCGGTTGTGCTTCTGTGCGTGGCGACGGTGCTGGCGGTTGGCATGGCCGGACAGTTCGACAAGGCCTATGCCGGGTTCCTCCAGTTGCTCATGGCGATCATGGTTCCGTGGTCGGCCATCAATCTGGTTGATTATTATGTGTTGCGCCATGGCAACTATGACCTGCCATCTTTCTTTGCCGCTGATGGGGGTGTGTACGGCCGCTTCAACATGCGGGCCATGCTGTCTTACATTTTCGGCCTGATCGTGCAGGTGCCGTTTCTGGCTAACGAACTGTATATGGGGCCATTTGCGCAGGCATTTGGCGGGGCCGACCTGTCGTGGGTATTCGGGCTGGCCCTGACCGGCCTTGTCTATGTCGTGGCGATGCGCGCCACAGGGCGCGGAAAAACGACGGACTGATTGCGGTTTCGATACGAATCTTATTGACTATACTCGTATAGACAACCTAGCCTGTCTGTAGAACGGATCAGCTCCCGGCCCCGGGTCGCATATTTTCACAATCTTATGCTAACGAAGGCGCGGCTACTGCCTGCGGTTAAGCGTCGTATGTAGAGGTCAATAATGATACGGAATATTTCGTTATCAAAATTATGTCTCTTTTCCACCACGCTCGTCACCATCGGAACCGGCGTAGCTCGGCGCAGACGGTTCCGCAGGCAGCCGGGAAGGAAGGGACCGAGGAGCGCCACGCTCCCCGCCGGACCGCTGCCCACGCCGCGACATCGGCCAGCAGTCACACCGCCACGGGAAGCAAGGAGGGGGTCTATCTCAGCTCCACCTCCGAAACATTCAACGTCAGGTCGCGCCACGTCTCCCATGGCGCGCTTGTCACCGTCAGCCAGAAGCTGCTGTCGCAGGCCCCCGCCGGGACCAACCCGCTCAAGGTCCTGTCCCAGTTGCCCGGTGTCATGTTCCAGTCAGCCGATGCGCAGGGTGTGGACATCTGGTCCGAACAGATTTTCATGCACGGCTTCCAGCAGCAGGAAATCGGGTTCACGCTCGACGGCATGCCGCTGGGTGAACAGTCGCTGCGAAACTATAACGGCTTCAACGCGCTGCTCGCCATCTCGTCCGAAAATGTGGGGCGTATCGACGTCTCCCAGTCCGCAGGCGCGGAGGATATTGCCGCCACCAACAACCTTGGCGGGTCGATGGCCTATGTCTCGCGCGATCCGTCGCACAAGATGGGCGGCACGATCAGCCAGGGCTTTGGCAGTTTCGCCAACTACCATACGTTCGTACGGCTGGAGAGTGGTGACCTGAACCGCACGGGCACGCGCTTCTATACATCCTACAGCCGCCAGGACGGGCAGATCTGGAAGGGAACGGGTGAGCAGTTCGTCCAGCAGGTCAACGCCAAGCTGGTCCAGCCACTGGGTGAGGAAAGCTCCCTGTCCGCCTATTTCGACTGGGCCGACATGCACCAGTTCTCCACCCCCGATGCTTCGCCCGAGGTGATCCAGAAGGCCGGTTACAACGTCACCAACTATTATAACGGCAGGCAGAGCGGGTTGCAGGCCGCGATCAACGCCGCCAACGGCATTTTCCCCTCATCCTTTTCCGGCCTGCAGGATCCCGAGGATTCGGCCTATTACGACGCGGTTCTCAACAGCGAGGACTATTTCGGCGGCATCAAGGCGCATATCAAGCTGGCGCATAACGTCATGTGGGACACCACGGCCTATGGCCATGGTGAAACGACCCAGTCCACATGGACGACGCCCTATTATCCCTCCCCCAATGGTTCCCCGCTTTCGGAACTGCGCAAGGCGCCGGGCATCCGCCGCTACGGCATCATTTCACAGGTGCATTACGATACGAGCAGGAACCAGTTGTCGGGCGGCGTCTGGTATGAAAACAACAGCTACCAGTCGCCTGAATACGACTTCCAGATGCCCAACATCGTCAACGGCCAGTTGACGCAGGCGCTGCCCAACCCGCTGAACTACTGGAAGCATCCCTTCGCCGAGATTTACAATCAGGATTACAACACCAATACCTTCACGGCGTTCGTGCAGGACACGTTCCGCCCCGTGCACGGTCTGGCCCTGCATTTCGGTTTCAAGTCCGTTCTCAGCACCACGCGCGTGGGCAATGGCTACGCGAACCAGGATTATTATGGCGCGGGCACGGAACTGGCCAGTGGCGTCGGCCTGACCACTGCCAAGCCTTTCCTGCCGCATATCAGCGCGGACTGGCATTTCCTGAAGAATCATGAACTGTTCTTCGATATTTCAGAGAACGTGCATACCTACGCCCAGTGCGGATACAACCTCTGCGCCTCGCCATTCGCCGTGACCCAGCAGGCGTTCAATGCCGAGCGTTCCAACATCCACCCCGAGACGGACTGGACCTATGCGCTGGGCTATCGTTACTCCACGCAGTTTGTCGGTCTGTCGCTGTATGGCTACCGCACGAACTTTAACAACCGCCTGCAGCAGATCACGTCGGGATCGGCGGTCAATCCGCTCTCCACGGTGGCGAACGTGGGTGGCGTGACGATGAATGGCGTGGATGCCGCCCTGACGGTCATGCCCATCCATAACCTGACATTCACCAACAGCTTCAGCTATGACCACGCAACGTATGACAACAACCTGATGGATGGCGGCACGCTGTACCATACCCGTGGCGTGCAGGTTATCAACTATCCGCGCTTCATGTACAAGACCCGCCTGTCATATACCTATCAGGGGCTGACGGCCTATGTTGACGCAAGCTACAACAGCCGCCGTAACTACAGCTATGTGGGGGATGTCAAGATCCCGTCCTACTGGCTCGCCAATCTGGGTGTGCAGTACAACCTCAGCAAGATCGGCGCGATCCATCGCAAGCTTTCCCCGGCCAAGGATCTGACGCTGTCCTTCAGCGTGACCAATCTTTCGAACTCCCATTACATCTCCACCATGGGTGAAAACGGTAACCCGCTCAGCATTTCCCAGGGGGCCATGGCCTACCAGTCCTTCCTGGTCGGTGCGCCGCGCATGTTCTTCGGTTCGCTCAGCGCGAATTTCTGATAGCGTCTAAATCAGGCGGCAGCAGTCGGCATATGCCTTCCGGGCCTGTGCCGGCTTTTGCATTGCCTCGGGAGTATCTTTCTTTCCATGACCGCCATGCCAAGTCAGCACACCCTTGACTGGATCACGCGCCTGATCGCGCATGAGAGTATTTCCTCCCGGTCCAATCTCAGCCTAGTTATGGAAGTCGCCGCGCATTTCCGCCAGTTGGGCATGGAGGTTGACCTGACGGCAAACGAGGCCGGCACCAAGGCCAACCTGTTTGCGACATTGCCGGGGCGCAACGGCGCGCTGCACGACGGGCTGGTGCTGTCCGGCCATACGGATGTGGTGCCCGTGGCGGGGCAGGCGTGGACATCGGACCCGTTCGTCGCCTCCATCCGTGATGGAAAGCTGTATGGCCGGGGCGCGTGTGACATGAAGGGTTTTCTGGGAACCGCCATTGCGCTGAGTGAGGAGTTTGCGCGAAAACGCCCTGAATACCCGCTTCATTACGCCCTGTCGTTTGATGAGGAACTGGGCTGTATCGGCGCGCCGCTGATGATCCGTGATATTGTCGCGCGCGGCTACCGTCCGCGCGTCTGTCTTGTGGGTGAACCTACGGACATGACGCCGGTTACCGCGCATAAGGCGTCGCGCGTGTTTGAATGCCGGGTGCATGGCCGGGCATGTCATTCCGCCAGCGCCGATGGGGTGAACGCCATTACCTATGCCGCGAAGATCATCACCTTCCTTGATGGCATGGCGAAGGCTTTCCAGCATGAAAACCTGCAGGACCCGGATTTTGATCCGCCTTACACCACATTCTCGGTCGGCACGATCGAGGGCGGCCTTTCCACCAATACGGTGCCGGATCTGTGTGATTTCACCTTCCAGTTCCGCTCCCTCCCACAGGAAGACAGTGATGGGATAGAAAAGACGATCAGGAATTATATTGACCATGAGATCGTCCCGGCCATGCGGCGCAATCACCCGGATGTGGGGGTGACATTATTTCGGCGCGCCAATGTGCCAGCCCTGTCCGGTCGTTTCTGTGAGGCCATTGACGATATGATGGATGCGCTTGGAAACAGGCAGTGTAACTGCGTGTCCTATGGAACGGAGGCGGGCCTGTTCCAGCAGGTGGGAATTGACGCGCTGGTCTGCGGTCCCGGTTCAATCGTGCAGGCGCATAAGGCGGACGAATTCGTATCATTGCAGCAGCTTGCCGAATGTGAGGAATTCCTGCGTAATATTGTTGTCTAGGGTTCTGCTGTATTTGCATGCTTCAGGAATGTGCCCGATGATGGACATGCCGGGGCATGAAGGCCCGTATCATAAGGTTATCCGGACAGGTATATGGGATAGGCAATCGCCACAGGGCATGCAGGCCTTATCCCGGCCCGTAAGATCCGGTTCATTGTCTTTCTCCCGTTCCCGACGGTGAGACGATCTGACTGCATAAGGAGAAAATGCGTGAAATCACGTGCCGCCGTTGCGTTTGAAGCAGGCAAGCCCCTGGAAGTTGTTGAAATCGACGTGGAACCGCCCCGCGCGGGCGAGGTACTGATCCGGATCACCCATACGGGCGTATGCCATACCGATGCCTTCACCCTGTCCGGCGATGACCCGGAGGGTATCTTCCCCGCGGTGCTGGGGCATGAGGGTGCCGGTATCGTCATGGAAGTGGGGGAGGGCGTGACCAGTGTAAAGCCGGGCGATCATGTCATCCCGCTTTATACAGCCGAATGCGGGGAATGCCTGTTCTGTAAATCCGGCAAGACAAACCTGTGCGTGTCGGTCCGGGCGACACAGGGCAAGGGGCTCATGCCCGATGGCACGACACGCTTTTCCTACAGGGGTCAGCCGCTTTATCATTACATGGGGTGTTCGACATTCAGTGAATACACGGTCGTTGCGGAAGTATCCGTGGCGAAGATCAACCCGCAGGCCAATCCCGGCCATGTGTGCCTGATGGGCTGTGGCGTGACAACCGGGATCGGGGCCGTGCACAACACCGCCAGGGTCCAGCCCGGTGATTCCGTGGCCGTATTCGGTCTGGGCGGGATTGGTCTTGCCGTCATTCAGGCGCGCGCCAGGCCAGGGCGGGGCGGATTTTCGCCATTGACACCAACCCGGACAAATTCGAGCTGGCAAAAGCGTTCGGCGCGACGGATTTCCTTAACCCGAAGGATTATGACAAGCCGATCCAGCAGGTTATCGTGGAAATGACGGGCTGGGGCGTGGACCATACCTTTGAATGTATTGGCAACGTCAACGTCATGCGGGCGGCGCTTGAATGCGCGCATCGCGGATGGGGGCAGTCCATTGTCATCGGTGTGGCCGGAGCCGGGCAGGAAATATCCACCCGCCCGTTCCAGCTTGTCACGGGGCGGTCATGGAAAGGGTCCGCATTCGGTGGCGTGAAGGGGCGCAGCCAGTTGCCGGGCATGGTGGAGGACGCGATGCGCGGCGACATCCAGCTTGAGCCTTTCGTGACGCACACCATGCCGCTGGAAGATATTAACGAGGCGTTCCGCCTGATGCATGAAGGAAAGTCCATCCGCTCCGTCATTCATTACTGAACGGGCGTACGCTCCAGCTTTTCATAAAGAAGTTCTTGGTGAAGCCTTTTTCAGAAAAAGGCGGCATCCAGGAACTTCCATTCCTTTGCATTATCTGTTTGTGGGAACTTCTCGGTTCCCATCGGGTCGAAAGACAACCTTGGTGCAGTTGTCTTTCTTGTCCCTGAATTTCTCATAAAGGGCCGGACCGTCTTCCAGATTTGTGGAACGGTGAGTGATGACGAAGGAGGGGTCGATCTCCCCTTTCTGGATCCGCTCCAGAAGCGGGCTGAGATATTTCTGCGTATTGGTCTGTCCGGTGCGTAACGTCAGGCCCTTGTTCATGAGCACACCGATCATGACAGGGCCCAGCGCACCGGCATATACACCCGGCATCGACACGATGCCGCCCGGCCTGCAGCCAAGAATGGCCTGATTGAGGGCGAAAGGCCGCTCCAGCGTCGTGGCGGACAGCAGCTGAACCGACCTTCTGCATCATGGTGTCGGCGCCATGCGCTTCCATCCCGACCGCTTCGATCACCGCATCGGGGCCAAGCCCGTCGGTCATTTCCACAAGCGTTTCCTGAATGTTGTGGGTGCGGAAATCTATGGTTTCGGCCCCGCCCGCGCGCGCCATCGCCAGTCTCCCGGGCACTTCATCTATGGCGATGACACGCTTCGCGCCCAGCAGGAAGCACGACCGGATCGCCATCTGCCCAACCGGTCCACAGCCCCAGACGGCGATGGTCTTTTCGGAGTCCGGTGTGATTTCGCAGTTTTCAGCAGCCTGATAGCCCGTAGGGAAAATGTCGGACAGGAACAGGACCTGTTCATCGTCTAGCCCCTCCGGAATTACGATCGGCCCGACATCGGCATAGGGAACACGCAGATATTCCGCCTGACCGCCCGCAAAGCCACCCGTAATATGGGAATAGCCAAACAGGCCGGATAATGGATAGCCAAAGGTTTCGGCCTGCAGGCGTCCGTTGGGATTCGTCCGTTCGCAGCAGCTCCAGTTGCCCCACCTGCACTGCCGGCATGCCCCGCAGGAAATGGTGAAGGGCACGACAATACGGTCCCCGACCGACAGGCGGGTATTGTCCTTTCCAACCTCGACCACTTCCCCCATGGTCTCGTGGCCAAGAATGTCGCCGCGCTGCATGGTCGGCATCATGCCGTCCATCAGATGAAGGTCAGAGCCGCAGATGGCGCAGGCCGTCACCTTTATGATGGCGTCATGGCCATCGACAATGACAGGGTCAGGCACGCTTTCGCATGTGATCTTACCCTTTTTCTGCCAGGTCAGTGCTTTCATGGGGGCATCCTGCTTCGTGTTGATACGAAACAGACGCACGCCATGTGCCGTGGTTTCCCGTGGTGTTCAGGGGCTGTTTGAAAACAACTGATTGATAAAGGAAATAAAAGTTTCCGGGCGCCACCTTTTTTCAAAAAGGCGGCGTTTCCCGAAGCTCCCTGAAAAAGGCTTTCCCCAAAACTTTCCTGAATTTACAGACGGAATTCCGGTAAGGAACGTGGCGTCACGCATGCAGTCCCGGTGCTTCGCGACCGGTCCGGGCGACGTATTCCGTATATCCACCGTCGTAGCGATGAAGCCCGTCGGGCGTGAGTTCCAGAACACGGTTGGAAAGGGCCGCCAGGAAATGACGGTCGTGGGAGACGAACAGCATCGTGCCATCGTAATCGGCCAGGGCGGCGATCAACATTTCCTTGGTGGCGATGTCGAGATGGTTGGTGGGTTCGTCCAGCACCAGGAAGTTTGGCGGGTCGTACAGCATCAGCGCCAGAACCAGACGGGCCTTTTCGCCACCGGACAGGACGCGGCACACCTTGTCAATATCATCACCGGGAAAACCGAAACTGCCCGCCAGTGACCGCAGCGACCCCTGGGAGGCAAGCGGGAAGGCGTTGTTCAGGGTTTCGGAAATCGTGAGATTACCGTCCAGCAGATCCATGGCGTGCTGGGCGAAATAGCCCATCCGGACGCTACCGCCGAGCGTGACCGTTCCGGCGTCCGGTTCCGTGGTGCCGGTGACCAGTTTCAGCAGGGTCGATTTGCCCGCCCCGTTGACGCCGAGCACGCAGCAGCGTTCCTGCCGGCGGATCAGCAGGTCAAGGTCATGATAGATCACGCGGTTGCCATAGGCCTTGTCCACGCCGCGCAGGTTGACGACCGCATCGCCCGAACGCGGGGCGGGCGGGAAGGTGAAGGAAACGGTCTGGCGGCGCCTGGGCGGTTCGATCCGGTCGATCTTGTCCAGTTTCTTGACCCGGCTCTGCACCTGTGCCGCGTGGGAGGCCCGGGCCTTGAAACGCTCGATAAAGGCGACTTCCTTGGCCAGCATGGCCTGCTGGCGGTCGAACTGGGCCTGCTGCTGCTTTTCGCTCTGGGCGCGCTGCTGTTCATAGAACTCGTAATCGCCCGAAAAACTTGACAGCGCGCCACCGTCGATCTCGATCACCTTGTTGATGATCCGGTTCATGAAGCGCGATCGTGCGATGTCATCAGCAGCGCGCCATCATAAGTGGCCAGGAACTGCTCCAGCCAGATCAGGCTTTCCAGGTCGAGATGGTTGCTCGGTTCGTCCAGCAGCATCACGTCCGGTTTCATAAGCAGGATGCGCGCCAGCGCCACGCGCATCTTCCACCCGCCAGACAGGCGGCCGACATCGCCATCCATCATCTCCTGGCTGAAGCCCAGCCCGTGCAGGATTTCGCGTGCGCGCCCATCCAGCGCGTAGCGCCCAGTTCCTCGAAACGGGCCTGCACCTCGCCAAAGCGTTCGAGAATGGCGTCCAGTTCATCAAGCCGGTCCGGGTCCGCCATCGCCGCTTCCAGCCCGGCCAGTTCGGCCCCGATCACGGCCACGGGGCCAGCCCCGTCCATGACCTCGGCCACCGCGCTGCGGCCCGCCATTTCCCCCACGTCCTGATTGAAGAAACCGATGGTGACGCCGCGATCGGTCAGGATATGCCCATCATCAGGTTCTTCCTGCCCGGTAATCAGCCGGAACAGCGTCGTCTTGCCCGCGCCGTTCGGCCCGACCAGCCCGATTTTCTCACCCTTCTGGAGGGCCGCCGACGCGTCGACAAAGATGACGCGATGGCCGTTGTGCTTGCTGATGGTGTCGAGACGGATCATGGAGCCTCAGATAACGCAGGGGAGGGGGCAAAAGCCGGAGCGCCCTTATCGCGTAACCCCTGCGGACCGTAAATAGCGGGAGGCGCGTGATGACCCGTGAATGTGGCCCTGTCCGTTTTTTAGTGGCCGGTTCTGTCACGGCATACGGCCCTGAAGTCTGTTTCATCCTTATGTGGGTACGAAAACGGCTTCTGACGGGGTGCGGGAACATCCCTTTCGGGCGGATGCGCGAAGGGGGCGGGCGTGAGCCGCCGGGTGCCGGGATGATCTTTCGGCATCTTGCGATACGATACGGTCTCGTCTATGTGGGTCGTAACGGTTGAATCCTATGGCCGGGTCCATGGAATGAATGAGGATGGTCCATATCCATGCAAACCAGACATGCCGGCAAAGAGGCCGTGGCGCACGCGGAGCCGCCTTCATTCCTGGCCACCATTTTCTTTTCCCCCCTGTGTGATGGGGATGGCGTCGCGCCCGTGGTGGAAAAGGCGGAGCGTCCAACGGGGCCGGGCCTGATTCTGCTCTGCCTGCTGCTGTTCCTGTCCGCCTGCCATAAAAAGGTGCCTGTGGAGGAAGTCCGCCCCGTGCGCTCGGTCATTGTTGAACCCGCGCCCGATGCGAACGCGGAGGTGGTGACAGGGCAGGTCGCGGCCCACCGCTACGTCAATCTCGCCTTCCGCCTGCCCGGCAAGGTCGTGGCGCGTTCGGTTTCCGCCGGGAGCGTCGTGCGGGCGGGGGAGGTGCTGGCGCGGCTGGATGATACGGTGCCACAGCAGACCCTGCGC
>NZ_BAIO01000011.1 GCF_000613305.1 Komagataeibacter kakiaceti JCM 25156 | reverse complement strand
GGTTGTGCTTGATATTTCGCGTCAAGACGTATCAGAGCATCTTTTCGCCAAAATATCCCACCTGGTGCAGCATGTTGGCATCGACTACATCAAGTGGGACTTCAATAGAGACCTGGTTGAAGCGGCCGATGCTCATGGCCGTGCGGCTTACAGGCGTCAGGTTCTCGCATTATATGCCCTATGGGACCGGCTTCGCGCCACCCATCCTGCACTGGAAATCGAAAGTTGTGCATCGGGCGGCGGCCGCGCGGACTGGGGTGCTCTGGCCCACACCCAGCGGGTCTGGACTTCGGATAATACTGACGCACTGGACCGGCTTCGTATCCAAGGCGGCGCCTGGCAGTTCCTGCCCCCCGAAATTACCGGCACGCATATTTCGGCCGTACCGAATGGTATAACCGACCGCGTTTTCACACTCGGGTTCCGGGCCGCAGTCGCACTATTCGGTCACCTCGGAATTGAACTCGATCCGCTGGAACTAAGTGCCGACGAACGCGACGAACTTGTTCAGTGGATCAACCTGCATAAACGTTTGCGTAGCCTGCTTCATTCAGGCGACGCTCAACTTGGTGAGCAGACAGCAGACCGTGTTGTGCGGGGTGTAACGGCAACGGACTGTTCCGCTGCGGTATTCCTCATCGCCCAGAGTGGCTCCGGACAGGCACGATCTGCAGCGCCCGTCCTACTCCCAGGCTAGATCCCGCCCGCCAATATAAAGTGTGTGCGCCTTCCCCCCAGAAACTGATGGGCAACAATCCATCTGCAGCGAACCGGTCTTTATTTGAAAAAGGCATCATTGTCAGCGGGGCAGTTCTGACGGAGATGGGCCTGACTCTTCCTCGACTTTATCCGGCACAGGCTCTTGTACTGGAATGCAATGCAATAGATATTTTGCCGGGATAAAATTGCTCAGAGGGTGCACTTTGAAAAGAGCGATATTCGCTAGACATCTGACACAAGCGAACTTTATCCCGATATTTTTTTTGACGCCCGGTTAATGAGATTGCGATTTCGTCGAGCAGGCACCAACCAGCTTATGCTCGCACCAGGCGCAGCTATCTTCACAGTCACTGGCGGAGCTGGTGCACTGTGCAAGATATTACGATCTGCGGGGCCCTGATATAAGTTGAGACATTCGTTCTAACGATTGTTTTGGATCCCATAAGCTGTACCTCGCCTGGCCGATGTAACTGTCACTTTCGCCACCAGATGGCGTGCTGGCACTCTATGGGACGTAAATCCAGCCATGCCGACATGCAGACGCCATGCGTTGTGTCGGTCCATCCGAATCACAACGCCCAAAGCGAGATTCGGATTCGCCCATACAACGCGCAGGTAGGTGCATTCGACGTTCGGTTTCCGCCATAAGAATGTCAGGTGGAAATGTTATCCAGCCCCGCTCGCAATCGTCCATACCGATGCGGCTCTAAACGTCTTCAACCCGAGTTCTGCACGATATGACGCTTGCCAGCGAACCATGGCGGAGAAGGATATATATCTCGGGTATTGAAGATGCAGCATCGTCATGCAGGGCACCTCTGGTAGATAACCCCGATCCTTAACCTCAAGATCGACCTGCGAAGCCGTTTTCACAGCTGGCTTTGTGAATCAATGACAGATGCTGGCGCTGCATCTGCCTTGTCCCTGCCCTTTCTGCGGCTTTGCAATGAATACTGCTGACGTGGTCCCATAAGGCCTCCTTAAAACCAAACAGCACCATGTTGCCAGCGCATAAAGAATTTCATCTTGCTTTCTTATATAGCGTACTGCATATTTGTGGGGCGCAGATAACAACAGAAGTATGTCCCTGAGTCCTGAAACCCCGGTTACGCGAGAAAGCACGAACAGTTGAAAAGCTTATCAAGTTCTCAAAAGGGTTATCGTAGACCGTCTGACGATATCACCGACTAGATCAAAAGGCTTTCGAAATTGATCAGCCTGCGGACATAACGTTGCGTGCTTAAATCAGGAGAGAAAATTTGTACTCCCAATTTATTACCATTCCTAACGTTGTTCGGATTATAGCCATTATTCTTATCACCGCCACTTTGTGGTCGAAATAATAAACAAATAATATTTATACATAGAATGATAAGAACTATATTGGGAAATTATATTCCATTTAAGATCTATGGGAATTTTTCGATAACCTGCCGGTCCAATTTTTGACCATTGGCTCTCAGGCTGCGACGCTCGATATCCCATTGCGCGGAATAGCTACCTGCAACAAATCCCATCAATACGAAAGATCCGCGCATACTTCCCTCGCGCGATAAGGTCTCATAACCGCCTTTGTCCACAAAGGCAGCATCGCCTACTTTTGGTGTGGGGTCAGCGTTTCCGATCCAGAATGAGACCAACCACATCCCACGTGCAGATCATCGATAGTATTTGATCTCATTGTCGGGTCTCCCGTTAAAATCATTTTGCGGTATTTCGCCCGCAGTATGTGTCGTCCTCTTGTGGATTTTTATCAGCCGACAGGAAAGTGACTATCAGGTTGCGAAACGCAAGGAGATCAGAGCAGCAAGAAAAAAAGATGACACAATCAATACTCCAGCTATCGGTCACCCCGCCCGACTGAGCGGGCCAGAGCAGATCCAGTTTGAATGGACACATACGAACTGCTGAAGATGCTCTAATTCATAAAAGTAAACCTCCTGACTTGCGAATTATCAAAAGCCGTTTTGATCTCCCCGTTGCTGTGACAACAATGATCAATCCGATGACCTCCCATACCACTTACAACCGCAGGATCAGTTATCGACTGACTTCCGGGGCACAGCCTGCAAAAGTAAAACGAAATGGTTTTCCCTTTTCATTTTCTTGTAGAGAACCATCGATTGTCGCAGACAGTATTATGATATTTCCTCATGGTATACAGTAATTATTTTTTCATAAATCCTAATTGCATAGATAAATATGATTATTGTTCCATCAGTTTGAGCACCTTCAAACACACACAGTCATATAAGTTCGGGACGTATATCCGCGATCCGGACCAGGATTTATTTCTCTAAAACGTAATATTACTATGCAGACCCAAAATGGCCTCATCGCCCGTGCGGCGGTAGGGGAAAGACGGATCGCCGCTTCCGCCCGCGGGATGCCAGACGTACTGGAAGTCGGGCTGCATGACCATCCAAGGCGTAACCTGCGCCTGATACGTCAGTTCAAGATGGTTTTCATTCCCCGGTATCAGCGACTGACTATCCCGGTTGAACTGCCGAAGCCCTGAACTGGCGCGACCGATACCCCAACCCAGTCCGATCGTGTCATTGTCGCGCCCCCTGAACGGGGCCTTCAGGTTGATGCCTGCATCAATGGCAAAACTGATCTCGTTGCGATCACCGCCATTGCCTGTCGCACGCACGAATATGCCCACCGAACGGGCGGATGTAAGCGATGGCCGCCAGATCATCTGGTCGATGATGCCATAGACCATCCAGTTGCCCCGGTCCCAGCGTGAAGTGAGATCAGCCTGCGAGGGGTTGGCGGCCAACGTGGCCGCCCCCAGGGAACCCCCATTGCGGTTATAGCGGTAATCGGCAAATCTGGCCGTATCGTAATATCCGCCCAGCTTGTACACGCCTGGTAGGCCGGGCTTCTTGGTCACGTTCGACATATCGGCAGGTTGCGGGTTCAGCGCATATTGCAGTTCGGTCATCAGCAGCGCGCCGGTGCCCATGTTGAAATTTCTGCCGTTGGCGCCATTATAGGTCTGGCTGGTGGGGTCACTGTTGCTACCGAGGTCCGAACCGGTCGCCTGCTGGATGGGTGTCGAATTGTAGCGGTTGCCCGGCGGGTTATCATCGGCAGCGGCGAACATGAAGGTGAACTTCTCGCTCGGCCGGTAGCGGATGCGAATAGCCGGGGACGAGAGCGGCCAGGACGGACCGCCGCCATACAGGTTGACCGAGGGGGCCATCGGCCAGCCGAAGTTCGCATTGAGGTAAAGTGAGGCGTAATCGCTGATCAGGAACTCGGTATCAAGATCCTGCTGGCCGATCTTCACATCAAGTTTGCCCTTGAGGAACGACTGCTGGTACCACAGTTCGAACAGGCGGGTGGAGCGGTCGGCCTCGAACCCACTGACGGGGTTGAAGTTATTCAGGTGATCCTGCGAGATGGAACGGCCGCGTGTCTGCAGCGCGCTGACATTGAACAGACCGCCCTTCAGCCCGAACAGCTTTTCGGTATCAACAGTCAGGGTGGGCATGGTCACAGCATCATAGGAGGGGCCTGTACCCGAACCCTGGCCATCTCCGTTGGTGCTGGGGGTGCCACCGGTGCCATTGCCCCAGACTTCATCGACTTCCTGGATGTCGAAGGTGATGCCGTGTTTGTACATCCATGACCGTGCGCCCCACATGTTCCCCAACAGGTTGCTGCTGGTATCCAGTTTGTCTCCGTCTCCCGCAGCGACTGCAGCCTTTTCCTCCGCATCGGCTGTGGCGCGTTCTGAATCGCGTACCGTGGCAGGATCGATCTGCTGGATCAGCGGGGTAGAGTTACCAAGACGGGCACGATCTTCTTCGATCTGGGTTTGAGGTGACTGGGCATAGGCTTTCATAATTCCGCAAAAATTGATTATAAAAAAAGCATTTATGGCGAACGCGATAAAAATATATCCATAATTGCATTTGATATTATTTTTCATTTCCACCCTGTTATATGAATTTATTATTTTATGCGTTGATTATACTATAAATATTGTTCCGTATTCGTGGGACAGGCGCATCTCGCGAATGATCTGCCCCCCTTGTATGACGATGAATTCCGACAAACATTCTGTCGCAGCCCTTCCAGTTAACCCGCTTATAGCACGGACGTTTAAGTATGCAGGGTGCTATAATGTATATATCCGGCATATAGTTCCCGTGGGACAATCCGCGGATATCTCCTAAGGTCATTTGATCGGCAGTCCCGGATTCCAAAGAAATGGCGGTACCGACAGATTTGGCCGCCATTTCGACTGTCCAGCCGTAGCAAGAGCAAATAAAGCCGACGACAGCTCTATCTTTGCGAGACAAATCAGCAATGACATGCTCTATATGCGCCGGAAGACTAATCGTTAGGCACCAGACTGCCTAATATAGTACAGCATTGTGCTGTTGGATCTCTATGCAGTCCGTTTTAGGGCGATGATCATGCCAGAGCGGAACGCTGCAGTTGTCCACTCAGATCACGACACACCATCATCCCACGACCTTCATTTATAGACTATCGAGCAGATGCAGTGTCGGTGGCTTAAAAAATATGATGGCCTGAGGGTGATCTCACACGTCACATGAAAGATCGGAAGCGGGAAAAGACCCGATTGAAGACGCGAACGACGGATCTCGCATCAGACTAAGGCGATCAGACGGGTCTGTCGTGCGCTGGCAGTATTGGAACCGCGGACCTGCTGGATGCTCGATCGCCCCTCCTCAACACTGCGTCATCTCGCAAATGATAATACGGCTGAGCACCGGTTGACGACCGATACCATCGTGCTCACCAGAGATTACGACCGCTATAGCTATCGCTGCATCCATGTTTTTCTGAGGCCCGGCGGATCTGTCGGCGATAGGGACTTGACGTTCCGAAGGCACCCCAAAACAGAATTGCCTTTGGTTGGACGCCTGATCTTGCGTCCAGCTGCGCCCGCAGCATCGCGAACGCGTGTGGTCCTGGGACTTCACTGAAGGTCGGACGCACAAGGGCCGCAAATCCCTATTGCTTGACATCACGCTCATACTGAGCAGCCACGCAGTCCGTATTCTCGTCCCAAATCTAACGGAATTTGAGAAACGCCTGCAGCCGTACTTTACACTGCATGCAGCAGGCTCGTCCCCGGTCAGTCCAACCCAGAAAACTCGGGAACGGCCTGCCTGGAACCAACCATAAACTGGGCAAGTCCGGCATTCATTGCGCGCTGGAACGCATCGAGTGTCTCGGCGCTCACGTAATGTTCCAATCCTTCGGCATCGATCCGTGCATTTTCCTGACTGATCCCAAGTGAAAGCAGGAATGCCTCGACGATACGGTGCCGGGTACGGACCGCTTCCGCCATCTTTCGCCCCTCCTCGGTGAGGAACACCCCGCGGTATGGCTTACGGGCAACAAGCCCTTCATCCGTCAGACGAACCAGCATCTTGGCGACGGTCGGCTGCGAGACCCCCAGACGTTCCGCCAGATCGACCTGACGTGCTTCCTGGCCTTCATCCAGAAGGTCGGCAATCAGTTCCACGTAATCTTCGATCAGGGCATTCTGCCTTGCCATCCGGTTGGCACGGAAGCCCTCTGAATGGATTTTGGAGTCCGGGAGCGTATCGGCTGCTTTCTTGAGCCGCTGTAAATCGTTTTGTCTCATTGTGATTTCCACTCCCATGGAGGCAGGCAAAAAGCATTATTCTGGTTAGCATACTTCATTATAAAACGCATAATATGTCATTAGCTTCAGAAAACCGCTTTCACCCAATTGTTTTCCGTATGCTTTCTATTATAGCATATTGCATATCGCCATTCGATTCGATTTAGTGTGTCCCCATGCCCCATGTTTCACGCCCCATCCCTCTCCCATCTGCGCCAGAAAAGACGGCGTGGCGCTTTGCCAGCCCGACTGAAGCTGGCAGCAACAGCCTGCCGGAAGTCTTTGCCAGTGTGCGGCTTCCTTCCGGCAACGCGCCCTGGTTCCGCCGCTTCCTGGCCTTCGTGGGACCGGGATATATGGTCTCGGTCGGTTATATGGACCCGGGCAACTGGGCCACGGATCTGCAGGGGGGCGCGCAATTCGGCTATACCCTTCTTGCCGTCATCATGCTGTCGAACCTGATGGCCATTCTGCTGCAGGCATTATCGGCCCGACTGGGCATCGCAACGGGGCGCGATCTCGCGCAGGCGTGCCGCGATCACTTTCCGCCTATCGTAAACATCACACTATGGCTTGCCTGCGAACTGGCCATCATCGCCTGCGACCTGGCCGAGGTCATCGGCACGGCCGTGGCCCTGCAACTGCTTTTCGGCATCCCCCTGCTGGTCGGTGCCGTAATCTCGGTACTCGACGCCTTTATTGTCCTTGTCCTGATGAACCGGGGCTTCCGTTATCTGGAAGCGTTCATCATCGGCCTGCTCAGCGTCATTGCAATCTGCTTTGCCGTGCAGGTCGTGGCGGCGGCACCGCCGCTGGCAGGCATCCTGAAAGGCTTCCTGCCCTCGACCGAGATCGTGACCAACAGCCAGATGCTGTATATCGCGATCGGCATCATCGGGGCGACGGTCATGCCTCATAACCTGTACCTGCACTCTTCAATCGTGCAGACCCGCGCCTTCGAACGCACGCCCGTCGGGCGGCGCGAAGCGATCCGCTGGTCGACATGGGACAGTACGATTGCCCTGATGCTGGCCCTGTTCATCAACGCTGCCATCCTGATCGTTGCGGCCGCCGCGTTCCATACCACCGGGCATCAGGATGTGGCGGAAATCGAGGATGCTATCGTCTCCTGTCGCCAATCCTGGGCATGGGCATTGCGTCTACCCTGTTTGCCGTGGCGCTACTGGCAGCGGGCACCAACTCGACCATTACCGGCACGCTGGCTGGCCAGATCATCATGGAAGGCTTCCTGCGGCTCCGCATCCCACACTGGGCACGACGTCTGCTGACACGTGGGCTCGCGATCATTCCTGTAGTGATCGTAACAGCGATCTATGGCAGCAGCGGCGTGGGGCAACTGCTCCTGTTCAGCCAGGTTATCCTGTCGATGCAACTGCCCTTCGCGGTGATCCCGCTGGTCATGTTCGTATCCGACCGACGGAAAATGGGCGAGTTCGTGATCTCCAGAAAACTTGCCGCGCTGTCGTGGATCGTGGCGGCCATTATTCTGGTGCTCAACTTCAAGCTGCTTTACGACACGATCTTCTCCGCCCAACCCTGACCAGCCTTATTCATTATCAGAAAAATCCGGACGGCATGCGCACATCGAAATCTGTGCGCATGCCGTTTTGCCAATCATTACGGTCAACACCGATGCACGCGCCACATCATCATGGCCAATACTGTGGCTTAAGGTCGTGATGGCCTGATTTTGAGCGCATAAGCATGCTCAAGAGTCAGATGCCATGCTCCGTCATATTCGGAGATCAGCCTATTGCATTTATGGTACCGTACGTTACCATACCACAATCGGCATGAAGGATCCGTTTCCACTTATGGCCTCAGCACAATCATACCATCCCGTTTCACAGGAAAAAGCACTGCGACCCAGAGGCATCGAACGTCTCAGGAAGCTAACGAATTCTGCCACCGAGCTTTTCCTTGAACATGGCTATGAAGCGACTTCTTTGGACATGCTGATCCAGAAAGTGGGTGGGTCAAGGCGGAACATTTATGAGCGCTTCGGGGGCAAGGAAGGGCTTTTTGCCGCTGTGATCGCGGAAGAATGCAGGAAACTGGCAGAGCCGCTTGAAAATCTGACGCTGGAAGATGCCTGCATCAGGCAGACTCTGGAGCAATTCGGTTCTGAAATTCTCCATATCATCAAACAGCCCCGGGTGATCGAACTGCACCGTCTGATGATCGCGGAAGGTAAACGGTTTCCCCAACTCTCACGAACCATCTGGTCTGCCGGCCACCACAATGCAAAGTCGGTCCTGGCAGGCTGGATCCGTAAACAGCAGGCCCAGGGCAGGTTACGCACGGATATGGATGCATCCGGTCTGGCTTACGCTTTCATCCATATGGTTACGGGAGAAGCGCAGTTGCAGTTGCTGACCGGTGGCCCCCGAACGACCGCCGATCAGGATAGCAACACCATAGCCCTGTCGGTTTCTCTTTTCCTCACGGCTGCTCAGGACACGGACCATGCGTAATGTCCCTGCAAAACAGATTCTGGCTTATGCGCTGGTCGGTTTTTTCATAATCGGCGCGATTGGCAACATCCTTGCGCCAAAGACCATTACGGAAGAATACGCACGGTGGGGCTATCCGGACTGGTTCCATTTTGTAACCGGCAGCCTTGAACTCACATCGGCTATCCTGATGGCCCGACAGGCAAGCCGGACGATCGGCAGCCTGCTCGCGGCCTGTATCATGCGTCCGCAATCGTGACCGTAATATTCCATGGCGAATACACCCATGCGATTGCTCCCGCCGTCGTTCTTGGTTGCCTGGTGCTGTCTGTCTATCTCCACAGGAAATGATCAGAGCATGCCAGTTCGGCATGTGACCGCCGTTTCCGTAGCTATCAACTGAAAAGGTTCATACATGAGCCAGATCCAACCCATTGCCCTCGTCAGCGGGGCAACACGCGGTATTGGCCGCGCCATCGCGCAGGGCCTTGCCAACAGGGGCGCAAAAGTCCTGCTGGGGGCCCGAAGCCTTGAAGCTGGCCAGAAAGTGGCAGCAGAAATCAGCACGCCTGACACGCAGGTCGAAGCTGTTGAACTGGATACAACCAGCCAGGCCACCATCGACAATCTGGTAACGTTCATCCGCGAGAAGTACGGTCGTCTGGATATCCTCGTGAACAATGCCGGCATCAGTCTGGATTTCTACCCGGATACCCCGGTTCGCGAAAAACTGTCGCGGACGCTTGAGACGAATGTTGTGGGCACGGCTGCCCTTACAGACGCCATGATCCCGCAGCTTGAGAAGTCCGGACACGCAAGGATTGTGAACGTGTCATCCGTTCTGGCCTCGTTTACAAGCCGGACACAGCCGGACTGGATCTACAAGGACGTCGCCATGCCCACCTATCAGGCATCCAAGGCAGCCCTCAATTCCCTGACGCTCAGCTATGCAAAACTGCTGATGGAAAAGAATATCAAGGTAAACGCCATCTGTCCCGGCCTGACAGCGACGGATGCCACCAACCATTATGGCGACCGCATGCCTGATCAGGCAGCACAGGTGGCCATTCAATACGCATTGCTTGATGACGCCGGCCCGACAGGTACCTTCGCTGACGAAAACGGTCGTGTAGATTGGTAATTAGTGAACACTTGGAGACAAAAATATCGCGAAAGGCACGAAGCTTGTAGGGATTTACCATGTGCCATAACGGCGGTTAACTTTGATGCGCCGCACCGGGCACGGGACTACGGCATCATCTGCGAAGATATGCTGTTTGTCAGAAGGGAATGGTATCATAACCCGTCAATGTTTATATTTATTAGAACATATTTATAAATCCATCTATCCTTCGAAATATTATCAGAAATTCGACCTGCTGTGGAATCGATAGAGATTTGTCTCTCCAAAGTCACACATCGGTCGAAATGTAACGTAACATTTAGTCACAAAATAGAGATAAGCGTTACATTGTTCTGGATTCGTGTAGATTGAGAGTTCTACTGATCATGCCGTGCAGGCATGCGAAAGGGAGTTAGAGGAATAATCGTACAATAATAAAATATGTCGTTCTTATATAAGAACTGTATATATGAAAATGTTTTGTGCACTACACGGACCATATTTCCAGAATATAAAGTCGTGTGGGGATGATATGAAGTTTGACGAACTTCGTTTACGGTTTGACCTTATCGACGATGAACCGTCAAGGAAACTTTGTTTGTCGTTGGCTCAGGCCATTCTGGGAATTAGACGCCATATCGAATACATGGTTTCGCCCGAGAGTAAACCCATTTCCAGACAAGAACAGGTGCAGTGGCTGCGCTGGATGCTATCACTTTGCCAAGAAAAAGGGCGTCAATTAATAGACGAGCACCCGGAGTCTCGTTACTTGCTGCTACGTGTCAGTATTCTTGATGAGATGACTAATGAGATGCTCCCTAATGAGCTTGAAGACGAGTCTGAGCGCGAAGAAGCAACAGAATCTTCCGTAACTTTACCCGCTTCTGAAAAGCCTTCTTCACCAGAAGCAGGTATTGATTGCGAATGATGTTTCCTGAAAAAGTCGCATGATTGCCGATTACTGGAC
The DNA here is from genome assembly GCF_000613305.1 of Komagataeibacter kakiaceti JCM 25156. The sequence continues at coordinate 13,235 of NZ_BAIO01000011.1, read as the reverse complement.
ATGTAAAGTGTCTGGAGATTTCCTGATATGCGCCATGTTTTCCTTATCCCGTTCCTGCTGGTCCTGCCTCGTCCTGCGTTTGGTCAACAATGTTCTTCCTCTGTTCCTCGGGCTGCCGGCAGTTTAACCACTGTGACAACCATATCGGAGCACGATGACACAGACCCAACTGACGCAATAGTTCACCTCGGAACCGCCGGAGCTCAAGTCGAGATGTTGTCCAATATACATGGGTTTGAGACGGGCATCGCCCATGCGCGGAACAAACTCCTGGTCTTCTTTGCCCCGAGAAGCCACGCGATCGTGCTTAGCGGCACGCTGATTCCGGTAGCCTACGACACCCTACGTTCCCTGGCCGGGTCGCGCGCCCACGATCTCGCACCGGTCGATGGCATCAGGGGAATGTTTGTTCGGGCAGATAACCGTTTTCAGGTCGTCTATGCGACCCCGGATGGCAAGGCAGCAGTCGCTGCCCGCATGTGGGGCGCCACCGGACAGGACATCACGAGAGACCAGATCAGGGGCATTCCTGGAGCCGTCCCGGAAATCAGTATCTCTGGCGCTTCAGCCGACGCTAACGAACAGTCCGGGCTCCCGGGTCTCTCGGGAGGCCTTATAGGAATACCTTCAGCCCCGGAAGTCATCATGTTCATAGACCCGCAATGTATCTACTCGATGAAGGCGATGCATATCCTTCAGCCGCAATCGATGCAGGGAAAGTTCGCCTGAAAATAGTCCCGCTGTCATTGCTTGATTACGAGGATAATGGCGCCAGCACCGTCAATGCGAGAGCCATGCTGTCGCTTCCGGCAAACGAGATGGCACAAGCGTGGGTCAACGGTCGCCTAAACCCTGGATTGACAGCACCTGAACCGGATAGTGAGGAGAAGCTTGCCCGCAATACCGGGATTGCACGGCGGATAGGGCTCACAGGGAGCCCAACCTTCGTCTGGATGCACCGCAATGGCAGGATCGGCCGGCTCGACGGCGTTCCCACGGATGTCGCCACGTTTCTGACCTCGGTCTCGCAATGAAGACACGACAGGACCAGACCGGCCCGCGGCGTTTTTTTGCAAGAACGCGCAAGGTGGCCCGGCTGGTGATTGGCGATCCACGTACATTGGTCGCCTGGTCCGATGTAACGAGAAATGCCGCGCTGATTGAAGCCCTCGGGAAGGGATTACTGACGCCAAAAGCCGGTATGCAGGGCCCGCGGGCGCCAGATGGTACCCCTATTGATATCGCCGCGATCGCTGCCCAATATGGCGTCGAACCCCGCGTTGTGGCGATCTTACTCGATCAGAGACAGCATGAGACATACAGACGGGCGCTTGCTGCCAGTATGCTCGCTGTTGTTCTGGTTTTTGGCTGGACCGGAGAAATGCTCCTTTCCCGCTGGAAGGGCAGCCAACTCCTTGCTGCGCTGGAGTTCGCGCCCTTCTGGACATTTCTAACACTTGTGGCGTTTCAGAACGCGTGGCTCAACTGGCAGATCCGCGAACGCCGCCTGGGTTCCGCCTGCCAATTTGTCGCCACCGCCGACAGCCTCATTCCACGCAGGCCGTAACCGCAAGTCCATCTGCATTACGCTTGTGAATAGATAGGATCGGCGGAGCACTCAGAACGTGCCGGGTGGCGCGTTCTTGTCGCCGCCCTGAGCGCCTGTTGCCCAGGAGGCATGTTCGTAATCCTCGCGCCCCGACATCGCCCGTGGATCATCAGGCCGGACGATCGTACCGGCGCGATTGTACGTTGGGGGTGTCCAGATTACACGTGTCGATCCGTAGGCCGCGTGCGGATCGTAACGCGCATGCCTGGTCGGGGGAGCCTTTGGGCCATGCACATGGGCAGCAGATGACACGTTGCCAGCGCTGCATGCCGCAAGCAAGGGGGAGAGGACAAGAGGCAGAATGAAATGTTTCACGAATGGTCTCCCGCTTAGAGGAGACCATCCTGACCAAGTATCTTGCGACTAGGACTGCCGCTTTCTCCATTCGTCTTCCATGGAGAGGTAGCCTCGAATGCGTCGTTCCATATTCGCAGCCTTGGTCGTCAACGCTGCATGATCATCGCTGAGTCGGCGATAATTGATACAGGTCGCCTCAAGATCGCGCGCCCGGTCTTTTTCCTGTCCCCTTGATATTTTGAGATCGTTGGCAACCTGCTCAGCATGAGCACTCGTCCGACAAAGATGGTCTTTCAGTTCTCTGATCTGTGATTCCAGGCCATGAGCGTAGTCTTTCCAGTCTTCCAACTGGCTTTCGAGTTTATCAGAATGAGCATTCGCCAGATTAAGTGCCTCGGTCAAGCGACTGATTAACCGAACCTGCTCTTCGAGTTCGTTAAAATGCGGCGGAGCAGCGCCATGAAGGGCCTGTCGGATATTGCGTTGCAAGCTCTCGTTATACTGACACGACATGCGTCCGAGTATGAAGCCTGCCGGCCCACTCATCCCGTTGCCACCAAACATTTCATGCCCTCCAAGTGTATCGCACTATAGAATCTTTTTCATTGTCGTATCTACAGCTTTATTTGCACCCGTATATATTTTCTGACTATTTTTATCATCCATAGGCTGGGTCGCAGTTCGATCACTCCCGCCGAGCGACTGCTGAATCGAGAGCAACGTGCCCGCCATACCGACAACGGCGGCGTCTCTGCTGAACTGGTCGATGTCGACCCGGTCCACGTCACCAAATCCGATCATGGCGGGAACCCGCTGGGGCAGGATTGAGATCATCCTGAATGAAATGAACGCCAGGGTGACGTGAATCATGACAAAGAGGCTGACCAGAACAATCATGCCGAGGAAGTTGCTGACAATCCAGCCGTTTGACAGCACCAGTCCGGCCGCAATGCCGAAACACATGTGGATCAGCCACGACACTGAATCAAATATAAAATATCCAAGGAAAAGCCCGAACAGCATCAGCACCGGCCGGAAGATGACATTGAACAGAAGAGCATAACCCTGTTTTGCATGACCGTGCAGCCCCTCCCCGTTCATGGTCATATGCGCGAGCATCCACAGAGGTGCTGCAATCACGGACTCACAGACCATGATGAACCATCCAGCCACGGCAAACATCCACATGACAAACGGGATCATCGGGATGACATAGGCGATGGTGAGGCCTGGCATAAGCATGGCGAAACAGCCGCCGATAATCGGCGCGCCAAAAAAGTGCATCAGCGCGTGCCCGGCCCCTGCCGCAACGGCACCTTCTGGATTCCCGCTCAAAAGCGACAGCACGCCGATACCAACGGTCCCGGCCGTAGAAGAAAGAACCGACGCAGTGCCCATCGTGAGAAGGGCGGTCGTGATCATCCAGTTTCCAAGTGACATGAGATTGCCAAACGGATCCGTCCAGTAGCCGTTCGTCCCGGACGGCTCGATAAATCCGGTCACGATCTGCAGGGCGTAATCGTTCAGGTGCAGGGCGCGGAACAGCTGGTCGAGCACACCTGCACCGTCTCCACCCGGTATCGCGCCTGTGTACAGGTCGGCATTCCCGCCTGGCGCGGTCACGCCATCCTGCGTCGCAACCATGCTGTCGATGTTTTCCATAAAGGTGTCCGCAGACTGCACAAGAGGCGCAATGTCCGAGGCAAGATAGTTTCCGAGACCGGAATAGGATGGGGTGGTGATGGTTGGCGTTGCGGTCATGAGAGACAGGGTCTGGCCGTTGAGGCGCGCAAATTCGAGATAGTAGGCTCCTGCGCCGGTCCATCCGAGATTATCCATCTGGTTGCTGGTGTTGACCGCATCTCCGTTCGTCGAAATCCCCCATTGGTGAAGCGCGAGCGTCTGATTGTTGACCGTGTCCTGAAGCTTAGACCGCAGTTGTGCCGCCTGCGTCGTGAGCCTCGACGCATAATCGTTGGTGGCATTGACGATGATGGTCATGAGTGGGGCCAGCGACGCTGTCGTTTTCGTCTGCCAGTAATTCTGGGCCACCTGCGCAACCTGGCTGCGAATGTCGCCAAGGATCACGGAATCAAGGACCTGTTTTTGCATACCCGCCTGATCGACCTGAAAACCGGCCAGATTCACCGCGTCAGTGTTGGGCGCCTGCAAACTTACGGCCCCGCAAACTGGTGTCCCGTCTCCTGCGCCGGCTGCCATATTGTAAGAATAGTTGATGATTCCCATCTTCCCGCCGGTCACGGACAGGACGGTCTGCCCGGTCGGGGCCGCAATCAGGTTCGTGTTATTCGCAGCAATGTTAATAATGGCCCGGCAGAACTCATTTTTCACAAGACCGGTCACAATCCCCTTTGTGCCGGGGATAAGGGGCTGTGCGATGACCTTGCCGTCTGGTCCGATTGCCTGCTTCGCCTTGTCGTAGACGACCTTCGCCATACCGATGCCCCAGAGCGAGCCCTGCACGACAACGGCCTGCGCCGCATTGAAGCCGGTTGCCGGAAGCGGCCACATCAGGATGGCCGCAATCCCGATCCGCACAATCGACATGCTGGTCTGGTTGTTGCCAAGGAGTTGCGCTGTTTCTGCCCCCCGGTGGATGTTCATGAAGTAGATATAGCTTACGACCGCCATCGCAAATGCCATGACGAACCCGGAGAACCACCCGATCATGGTTCCTATGACGGTCGCCTCGTTGCCGATGCTGGGCGCGCTCGTATCCTGCCCGAAAACCGGGAATACGGACCGGATGACCTGCGCCGCCCAGTCACTGCCCGGATCAAGCAGGTCCCATGTCACGTTATAGCCCGTGCTGCTGGCTGCAACTCCCGAACCGGTCGCAACAACCGTCTGCGCTGCCGCAGACACGGTAACAGCCGACAGAAACAGGAGTGGCAGGATGGCGAATACAGGGCGGCGAAAGCGCTTCATGGTTTGTCCTCCAGCAGCACGGTCACGGCGCAGGACTGGCGGTGGGACCGGGATGCATCCGCATCATGAAATCCGTCACCGCAGTCACAGCCTTGTGCATCATCTCGCGGACCTGCTCGCTCATGTCTTCCAGGGCACTGGCTCCCTCTTTTTTTCCGGGCACTTCGGCAGCAGTCCTGCCGATCTCGGCATCGATCTGGGTGAAGCGCTGCGTCACACTGCCGGGCATTCCCATGCGCTGGCCTGTTGCTCGGCGGCTTCCCTTCCCTTTCCGTAGGCTTCGAGCCTGCTGGTGACATTCTCCAGTTGCGCCGCGAACGCCTGGTTATTCTGTTTCTCCGTCACAAACTGGCTATGCAGATCTGCATACCGGCCACCGGCCTTCATCTCCGACAACACACCGGCAACACCGTCAGGGTCGCCCTTTCCTGCATCTGAAATCGCCGCCATGATGGAGGAAGCTGGCCGCTCCCTGAGGTCACGCAGGGCCTCCACCGCCTGCTTTCCCAGACGTTCGGTCGCCTCCAGGCTCTTTTCGTCACGCGCGTTGTGCAGCCGGGTGCTGAAATCGGCGGCCTTTTCCATCCACGATGATGCCGGGTTCGCAGGCTGGCTATCAATGCGCGAGGCAATCGCTTCCGCAAGGCGGGCAAAGCCGCCACCGCGAACAACCTTGACGTGCTCCTGATCTTTGGCCCCCGCCCCCGCGTTCATTTCCCGCGTGTTCGCCGCCGCCTTTTCCTTCGTTTCATTGCTATCCGTCGTCGATCGGCTTTCCGGCGCATCTTTTGCCGGACCTGTCTGTTTCTCTCGAAAGTCCTTCTGAGGATCCGTCGTATGGGTCTGTCCGGGCTGGCTGCTGGCTGACTGCTCCGGTCCTGGCGGAGCGCCCTCCCCCGGGGACGCCATTCCTCGGGTTTTGTCCGCCTGACCTTTCTCACCGTGCGTAGACCCGGCAGCATGGTCATGCCCTGGCGCTGGCTGGTGCCCTGGTTCGGGAAAGACGGCCGCCCTCAGGTTCTCGATGGTGTGCGCGATGTCCGGGTGGTCCGGATCCTGACGTCCTTCAACCAGTTCGCTGGCAAGTGTCCGGATCGCGTTTACTTCTGGCTGCTGAAGGCGATGCGTTTCACGCATCATCGCAGCGACCACAGGTTCGTTCAGACCCGGGTAATGCGCCGCGCGCTCCGTCATCTCAGCATGAAGCGGATGGTCATCGTTCAGCGTCGGTCCCAAAAGACGCTCTACATCCTGCACGGCGTATGCCACGCGCGTACGGAAGCCGGGATCATTATGGACGTCAGGCTCTCGGGATTCCTGTCGCAACCGATCATATGCGGCGGCCTGCCCGGGTGCCTGCTTCCTGTATTCGGACTGCACGCGATCAAGGGTTTTCAGCACATCCTCGATATCGCCGGTTTTCTGCTGGGCCTCAGACATGGCAAACCTCTAGGGATTGATCGTGGGGGAAGGCATCGGTGTCAGGCCGTCCTTGAAGGCGACCTCTTCTTCCTGCGCGACCCGGGCAGCTCCCATGGTCGCGAGGTAGAGCCCGAGACGGTAGTTCTGCAGCGCAAGGTAATTGGACTGCGCCATCTCGGTGGCAACCTCGCGCATGACCGACGCGGGAGGCATTGCCTGGAGCGAGGCGTTCCAGCTTACGCTGGAGACCCTGCGATTGACTTCCAGCGCCATGGCCTGCAGCCACGACGCCTTGTCGAGCGGCGTGAGCCCCTCGGCCGTCATTTCAGCCTTCTGGTCCCGCGTGAGCGCGACAGACGGAACACCAAGAGATGTGACATAGCCCGTGACCCAGCGGGCAAGAGACATACGACTGTTGTACGACCGGCGCCGGGTTGCGGCTTCACGTCCCCGAAGGCTGGACAGCTGCTCGCCACGCAGGGCCGCCGGCGCTACCGGCTGGATGAGCGTGGTCGCATAATCATTGGCTGCATCCACTGCGCCATCCGCGGACAGGGTATCGGCGCCGAACAGGCTGGCAGCACGCTGGTCGGCGTTCGGCAGCCGGGACACGGAAGAGCAGAGCCCCTGCGCCACGTCGTCGGATGAACAGTAGCGCTTGAGGTGCAGGGACATGTTCGCATCCGTGCCCTGTGACTTGCCGTAATAGGAGGGCGTCCCCTGACCTGCCTCACCACGGGGATCGCTTACGGTCGCGATGGCATACACCGCGGATCGAGCCGCCTTGGACGCGGCCACGGTGGACTGCTGGGCATCAAGGCCCGCGCAGAATTCCGGATTCATCATATGCTCGTCCCGGATTCCGGTTTCCTGCTGACGCCGTAGAAATCCGGCCATCGCCGCGTCCTGAGCATCCATGAGTTGCGACTGGGCACCGACCTGGGCTTTCGCGTAATTGGCAACCTGCGTGAAACCCTTCGTCAGGAGAGACGCAACGGAATTCGGGTTTGTAAGACTACTGAGATTTGAATCGATGCTGTCCGTCAGGTTTTTCGTCATCGTATTGAGGGCGTTGCCCGTGAACGCCTGAAGAAGCTTGATCGCTGCAACGACAGCGGCATCACTGAAAAGCGCGTATGCCGGACGCGGCGTGACTGCCAACACGCAGACGCACGAAGCGGCACCAATGGCAACCATCTGCAGCCTGCGCATCAGAATACTCCGTCCACGAGATTGCTCAGGCTGTATCCGGTCGGAAGCTGGGGAGATCCGTTGATATACAGGTCAGTCGTACTGCTGGACGTCCCCGCAATGGCAGTCGCAATTGGCGGACCACCACCACCGAAACTCAGGCTCGGGCACATGAGTCCGCTACTCGAGCCAAAACCGAGCCCCAGGTTAACGCCTGACAGACTGAGTCCACATTGGGTCGACCCCATGGCGTTCCCCCATGCCGCCTGTGCGGCCTGACAGACCTGGCCACCTATCTGGCCCTCGACGGCCTGCAGGAGGGCTGCGGGATCAAGGCCGTTCGTGATGAGATTCAGTCCGGTGCCGTTGAAAAAATTGCTCAGGCAGGACAGGCCGTTGACGCTATCCGGCTGCTTTTCATAGGCGTCGTTGGCCTGGACGCGTTCGTTTACGGCTGTTGCCGCCGCCTGGGTCAGGGCGGCGCAGCCGACGCTTCCCGTAGATGTCGTGGCACCAGAGGCGGCTGATGACGTGGTCTGCGCATGCCCCTGTATCGATACAAGAGCGGCAGCCACTGACAACAGGACACGGAAGCGCAGACGGATCATACAGCCTCCTGACGTGTAGCCGGACGCGTCACAGCCTCCAGCAGGGCAATCCTTTCCGGAGCAAGAAGGCGATGAAGCGCCTGGCGCCTGCTTTCCGAGATCACGCCCCGTCCAAAAAGGCTGTCCGCCGACAACAGGTCCCTACGGCCGCGCAGATAGGGGATCAGCGCGTCAAGGGAGCTGACCAGATCAGGCCATTCATGCGGCGCGACACCAGCGAGTACGGCGTGCCAGGCCGTCCTCGCTGTCATATCATTGTCCAACATCGCGATGACGTCCTCTCCGCCCCTGATGCGCCAGATCTCGCCGAGCGCATCCAGCGCAAGGGCGACATTGGGCATCGGGGAAGGAGGTCCGGATTTCCGGACGGATGAGGGCTTGTTCATGGAACCTTCCTCGGGTGATTACGACGAAGGTGTCGGACCATCATGCGACCGGTCAGCGAATTCGACGTCGGACCGCGACTTTATTATGACCGACATCAATGACGTCGCCCGCCTGGGCTACCGTGGTCGCCAGAACCTTGTTCCATTCCCGGCCGCCCTGCCAGTCAACAGGAACGCTGGTGTCCACGTCCGCCGCGAACACGACGCGCACCCCATGCGGAACGATCTGGCGTATGGCGAAGTCAAGTGGAACCTGCTTTCCGTATCCACTGGCGATATGGAAATATCGACGGGCTGGAACAGCCACGGATGTTCGAGGATCCTTACCAGTGTCCGCCAATACGCCCGGCCCTTTCTGACCAGTGTCTCCCGGTGAAGGTAAGGTCTCCCCGCCGGTCGTGCCCACTGAGGGCAACGTCAATACCGACTGGCGCGAAGTGTCCGGAGAGGTTGTCTGGACCAGATGAAACGCGGCAGGTGTGACAGATATGGGGCCAGAGCCAGCGCCATAACCACGGCAGGCATAACAGGCATATGAGTGTCTCCATCAAGCTCTCCTGACCAGAGCAGCGGCCTTTGCGACCTCAGACACCTTTTTTACGGGCTCCAACTCGACTATCATGACGTTCCATCACGGCTGATCCGCTGTCAGGGCGCGGCCAGTCGATATCTTCTGGATGTTGGAAGTTTCTTTTGCTGAGGAAAATGCCCGCCGTGAGAGTAAACGAAAATGTCCCATGACAATGGCAAGATGCAAGCCGAGGCTTTATTTGCATCCGGCCAATTATATAAAGACATCGGGGAAATCATTTATGACAGGCGGACGGCGCTTGACTGGACGCAGGTGCACCTCGCCAAACTGGCACGGTTGAATGTATCGGTCATACGGAGCATCGAAGCAGGTCGTCCGGTCTCCCTGGAAACATTATCGGCGCTGCTACGGGTATTTGAGATAGATCCGCGCGATATTCTTCCGCAAGGTGCACCGGAAGGTACATGGTTTGCCCATCTGGATCTGGTGGCATCCGCGACGCAGCTGAAAAAGACCATGAAGCAGTGTTCGGACTACAATCTGGCGATCCAGAAATTACGCGACATTATTGGCAATATTTCCAAGACGTTTAACCTGCCGGAAATACCGGCCAGATTGCCGATCGATCATTATTCACACAGTGTCGCCTTCACCTCGGGGGAACGGCAGGACCTCCTCGAGATATTTGGACGCAGGATTCAGATCTTCAGGACGCTTCAGGGGGCAACAGCGAGCCAGATCGCCCATAAATCACATGTTTCCCTGACCAGCCTGAGCCTGATCGAAGCAGGGCTGAGAAATCCGAGCCTTGAAACGGTTTATCGCATTGCCGAAGGACTGTCCGTCTCCGTTTATTACCTGATCCCGGGAATACATGACGACGCAGACCTTTTGCGTTCCCTGGACATGACCGCGTGGGCAATGTCCGCGCAATCACAACTCGAAGCCCTCGCTGATCTCGAGTCCATTATTGGTCACCTCGACGATATCGCAAACCACTGACCGGGTGCATGAAGGTATGGAGACTGTCAGGAAAGGGGTCTCCTTTCTTATGGCAGACCCTATGCCTTGGGCTGCCCATTCCAGGTGATGTGCCCCGGCTGATCACCAACGCGGACCGGAAACCGCGTCTGGAGTCATATTAGCGCGTTCTGCGATATTTATTTCTTGACGGTTATATAACGCTTAAGAGATATTATTCCCAAAACACGCAGCCTATCCCGAAAACGCGATGACGAGGGCATACCGCCATGAAGTCAGCATCGTTCGGCCAGGTTATAAAACACGGTCTGTTTACATGGCTTCAGACCTATCCCACGCCAGAAATGACGCGCGCCCTCTATGCCAGGCTGTGCGACGAGGTCCTTGTAGCGACAATGCTTACCCTGACAGTGCAGGAGGTAAAGGAGTCAGTCGCGCAATGGGCCGACCGACCCCAGAATGTTTTTTATGAAGCGCCTGCACGCAGGGGAGCATGGACAAGGACCCAGTTGCTCATCCTTGGCCAACGCTGGCTCTGTGGTGATAAAACCGCCGACATAGCCGAGATGCTTGGCCGCTCGGCCGGGAGCGTGCGTGCAAAAAGAAAGCAGCTTGGCCTGCCACCGCGCATCAGGCTCTCAAAAATACAGGCGGAGACCATACTTGCCGAAAAGCGGAGCGCCATTCCCGCAGATCCCGAAGCTGTCCTGACATGGGAACAGGCCTCCCTGCTTCCTCATGAAGCCCGGCGGGGACGGACATGGCTTGTCAGGAACAGCCTCAACAGGCTGACCCTCACAGGACATAAGGGGGGAGACAAGGTACGGTGGCACGAGGCCGCCAACATTGAAATCGCCTACCGCCATTTTGCATTTCAGAACCCGCGTGAAATTGCACGGGACTTCCTTATTTCGGAAAGCGCGCTGAAATCCCAAAGCTGCTGGGAACAGCTTCCGCCACGACGCGGCGCCAAAGTGCCCTGGTTCATTCACGCGAGGGCCGAATATTATATCGGCGAACACCAGTACATCCGGCGGGAATGTCTTTGCAAGAGCGGATGCTTTTTCTGGACCACCCGCAAGGGTGGTGACCGGGTCAGCAGACGGTACCGCCGCAGCATTGCCGCCACGCATGGCATTGCCGCTTGAGTAGTAGCGGGAACCGTCAAAGAAAAAACGTGCCGGTCGCAAGATAGACTTCCAGCCTGCTCTCATCACCGTCGGGAAATGAGAGTAGAGTGATGATCACCTTTTTTCATGCCCCCGTAAGGGAGGCGCGCCATGCGGCTGTTTAATTCCGCAGTAACCAGGCGGCTTACCGACCCGACTTTCAGGGGATTGTTGTAGACAGATCGCTGCTGCTCAACATCGCACTGGCGGGCGTGGTCATCGTGTTCGCGGCACACGACGCCTATATCCGTGCACACCCGCCCACACCCCTCTATTTCTACGTTGACGGCCAGAATGCTCCCCGACCGGCCGTGGCGCTCACCAGTCCGGTACTTGGCCAGGACCAGCTTCTCGGCTGGGCCGTCAAATGGGCGATCGCACCCTACAACATCAACTATCGTGATTTTCCAACCCAGATGAACACCGCGGGCGCTCACTACACGCTCAACGGATGGAACACCTTTGCAAAGTCTTTCATTACGCAGGGGAATCTGGCGAAACTCAGGGATGCAAAGCTGCTCTGTTATGCGCAGCCGACACGGGCCGCGACCGTACGCGCCGAGACTGTCGTGCAGGGACACGCGCGCTACGTAATACAGTTTCCTTTCATCCAGACCTGCGAAAACGTCAACCAGCAGAATACGCAAGTGCTGATGGCAACCGTGACGATTGATCGCGTGGAGGACCTGGATCACCCTGATGGACTGGCCATCGAACAGCTTGTCGTCTCGTCGGGGAGGGAGTGACAACCGTGCGAATTCTTTCTCTCTTTCCGCTGACCCTGTCCATCCTGCCACTTGCGGCACTCGCACAGCAGCCATCACAGCCCGGGCCTGCGGCAACGATACCTGCAGACGATCAGGATCAGGCAGCCGAAGATGAAGCCGAGCATGAGGCCATTCCTTTCACGCCCGAAGAAATCCTTCGGCTGGGGGAACGCCTGAAGGACGTGCGTCGTGCCACGGAGCAGGTCGGCACGGAATTCGCGACCCCTAATGCGCGCCCGGCGATCCGTGTCTCTTTTGCGCCTGGTCAGCAGACAAGCCTGATCTTTACGACAAAAGGCTATCCGACCGCATTGTCCTTCGTGGACAGCACGGGACTGCCCTGGCCGATAGCATGGAATACGTCTGGCAATTCCGCCAACCCGGACGGCAGCACGAACTGTGCTTCCGGTAAAAGCGGCGCGTCGGCCGGGAATCCTGCGGTTGAGACAACAGGTTTCTATACCTGCGTCCCGTTCAAGGCTCCAATACCATCAATATCGAACCGATGTCGCTCCAGCCCAGAGGTGGACTGCTCGTAACGCTTCAGAACGCGCCAAAGCCGGTCTCCTTCCTGCTGATCGCGGGGCGTGGATCCTACGATGACAACCTGACCGTCCGCATGTCCGAGAGAGGGCCCAATGCCCGGGAGCCGGTCGACAGCCGCCCCGGAGTGCCCGCGACAGGCGAGCCCTACATGAACGCCATGCTAAGCGGTATTCCACCAGCGTCAGCCGTTCCGCTGGCCGTCGAGGGTATTTCACCCGATGACGTGCGCGCCTGGCGGATTGGAAATGAGGTCTATCTTCGCACGCGCCTTCACCTCATGACGCCTTCATCGGACAGCATGGAGCAGGGTGAAGGGGGATACACGCTCTATGCCTTCCATGAGGCCCCCGTTGTCCTTCTCTCCGATGCGGGACGGACGGTCTCGGCCCATATCAGGGACGCACAGTGATGAAACCCGGATTCAACCAGCTGTTCAGTGATGCGTCGCGGGGCGGAAACCGGCGTCTGCTCGCTATCCTTGGGAGTATTGGCACCGTTCTTGGCGTCACGCTACTCATCTCCACCATCCACCGTAAGGAGCTTCCACGCTCGGACCCCGGCAGGCCGCCCGCCGCCAACCCCCTGCCCGGCGGCCTGAATTCCAATCCGCGCCAGCAGGAACTCCGCGAAGATCAGATCCGCGACGAGGCAGGTCGGGCACAGACTGCGGGACAATCGTATTCACCCGATATTGCACCGGGCACGCCCACCCATCCCGACGACAAGCCTCCCCGCCCCCGGTCGCCCAGGAGGTCGGGGCGGACGTCAACCCGGCGAT
>NZ_BAIO01000012.1 GCF_000613305.1 Komagataeibacter kakiaceti JCM 25156 | reverse complement strand
GGGGCGCATGCCAGCACGCGCGGCCCGTGGCGGGGCGGGGTCTGGCTCAACAAACCACATCAGAGCGCGATCAGGCCGATGCGCTTGAGATGACAACGGACAAGGGCTCCGACTTCTGGCGCGAGACTTTCTACGGCTTCACGCGCGATAGCGGCCATTTTTACGGCCTGCATGCCCCTGCCCGCTTCACGGCGCAGCTTCGCATCCGTGCCGAATATGAGAAGCTGTACGATCAGGCCGGTCTCATGGTGCGCATTGACGAGACGCGTTGGGTCAAGGCCGGGATCGAACTCTCGGACGGGCGCGCCATGCTCAGCAGCGTGCTGACCGATGGCCGATCGGACTGGGCCACGGCTCCTTACGAAGGCGACCCGAAAGATTTCTGGATGCGCGCAAGCGTGGCGGATGGCGTGCTGCGGCTTCAGGTCTCGGGTGATGGCAGGATCTGGCCGCTCGTGCGCCTGGCCCCCTTCCCCGTGGCTGGGTCCTATCTGGTCGGGCCGATGTGCTGCACGCCTGAGCGTGAGGGCCTGAAGGTGCGTTTTTCTGACTGGCACCTGACCCCACCGCTTAACAAGCCGCTACACGACCTGACATGATGCCCCACCGCAGCGAAAAACAGAAAATGCTGGCGGGCGAGTTGTATGTGACCAGCGACCCCGAATTGCAGCACGATATGGCGCAATGTGCTGAGTGGCTTGCCCGGTACAACACCAGCAACGGGTCCCTGCCCGAATGGCTGGGCGCGGTTGGAGAGAACGCCTGTATCCGCCCGCCTTTTCATTGTGATTACGGCTACAACATTTTCCTTGGGCGCAATGTGTTCCTCAATTTCAACTGCATTGTGCTTGATGTAGTGCCGGTCAGGATCGGGGATGGAACGCAGATCGGTCCGGGCGTGCAGATCCTGGCAGCCGACCACCCGCGCGACCCGGCGCTGCGCGAGAAAATGCTGGAATCTGGCCGCCCCGTTACCATTGGCCGCAATGTCTGGATCGGTGGCGGCGCCATCATCCTGCCCGGCATCACGATCGGGGATCATGCCATTATCGGCGCTGGCAGTATCGTCACCCGTGATGTGCCTTCTGGTGTAACCGCGGCCGGTAATCCGGCGCGGCCCCTGCATCTGTGATCATAACCCCGGCAAACAGACACACCCATGGCTGAATTCCAGTTTCAACAGATCGACGTGTTTTCTGCCGAACCGGCCAGAGGCAATCCGGTGGCCGTGGTGATAGGGGCAGACGGCCTGAGCACCGAGCAGATGGCCGCTTGTGCCAACTGGACCAACCTGAGCGAAACCACGTTCCTGCTCCAGCCGACCATGCCGGAAGCAGATTACAGGGTGCGTATTTTTACGCCCCGGACTGAACTGCCGTTTGCTGGTCACCCTACCCTGGGTAGCTGTCATGCCTGGCTGGCTGCGGGCGGCCAGCCGCGCGGGAATACGATCGTGCAGGAATGTGGTCTGGGCCTTGTGCCGGTGCGCGCGCATAATGGCTGCTTTGCTTTTGCAGCGCCCCCATTGCGGCGTTCGGGGACGGTGCAGCCCGACCTGCTGCACCGGGTTGCGGATGGATGGACTGATAACGGGCCGGGATGGCTATCCATCATGCTGGGGTCCCGCAGGGAGGTTCTGGCGCTTGAGCCCGATTATGCAGCACTGTCGGACCTGTGTATCGGCGTAACAGGCCCTTGGGATCCCATCCACGATGGGCAACAGGCGCAGTTCGAGGTGCGCGCCTTCGCCATGGCCTGTGGGGTGAATGAAGATCCCGTGACCGGTAGTCTGAACGCCGGGCTGGCGCAGTGGCTCATCGGCAGCGGGCTTGCGCCCAGGCATTACATTGCCAGCCAGGGCACCTGCCTTGGCCGGGCCGGGCGCGTGCATGTCGATCAAGAAAATGGAAAAATCTGGGTTGGCGGGGTGGCAACGACCCTGATTGAAGGCGTGCTGCGGTTATAATCCTTCTTGCAGGAATTCACGGGACCTTTGCTGGCTTCAATATGGGAAGAGTGTCAGTTTTTGAGATACATAACATGCGCATGCATTGCCTGACATGAAAGCGGTATCTGCCTCTCTATTCCTTCCTGATCAGTTCCAGACCTTCTTCATATGTCGTCACGGAAAACTCAGGAAAATGGTGTTTGAATTTGGTTGAGTCGAAGAGATTGTCCTGCTCATAACGGGGCAGCAACTCTCTGATCTCCCGCACCTTTTTTGAAAAAATGCCTGCGATGACCAATGGCCATTTTCCAATGACCGAATAGGAAGGAGGACGTCCGAAAATCCTGCTCGCCATGGTGACAAATGTCTTGTAGGTCGGCCGCTCGTCACAGCATGGCAGATGCCAGGTCTGTCCGAAAGCACCCGGTGTATTGCCCAGCGTTGCCAGCGCGCGGCTCGCATCCGGCGTCCAGATGAGGGTCCGACGGGTGTCGTCACGGACAGGAACCAGGGGCCTTTTCCCTGCTTTCAGCCTGTCAATGATCAGGGCGTTGGTAAAGCTCTGGGTTTTTGCCGGACCATAGAATTCCGGTGCGCGGGCGATGAGCACGGGAATGTCTCCGCGTCCCATTTCCTGCAGCACCATGGTGGCCATTGCCGCGCGCACCCGTCCTTTCCGGCCAACCGGGGCAAAGCGCGTTTCCTCCGTCTGGATCTGGCTGTTCTGCGGATACATGTAGGTATTGTCGAAATAGGCAAAGCTGGCTCCCGCCATCCGGCAGGCCTGCAGGGCATTTCTCAGCATGACGGGAAACTGTTCTTCCCAGAGCCTGCTGTCAGGGGGCAAGCCGGCCGTGAAGTAGACAATCCGGCTGCCTTTCACCGCGTCTGTCGTCTGCCCTGCATCCAGCAGGTTCGCAGTCATGAGAGTATCGTCTTCGTTGACCTTACGAGGATTGCGGCTCACAAGCCGCAACTCCCCCGTATGATGCTGATGCAATGTCCGCGCCAGTTCCGTGGCGATCTGACCATTTGCGCCCAGTATTGTCTGCATGTGAGGCTGCCTCCATGACGTCAGGTAGGTTTGCCCTTACACCATTAACCTTGAAGTCAGATTTAATGTCAAACTACAGATTGACCTTCAACCGGGCTTGAACGTTACAGGACGATGGTCAGAAACGCTGCCGCACGGGAGGGGCCAGCCATGAACCGTCGTATCCTTCACGTTGTCACCAACACTACTCATTTCGGCAATTCCACGCATTTGACCGGATTATGGCTGTCGGAACTGACGCATGCGTGGGACGTATTTGCCGCCAGCGGCCATGAACAACGCATTGTCAGCCCAAAAGGCGGCAGGGTTCCGCTTGATCCGCGTGCATTGAAATGGCCGATGCGCGATGCCTCAACCAAGGCCTGGCTGGCCGATCCGGCAAAAATGGCCCTGCTGTCTTCAACAGATTGCCCCGCAGACATCAATCCGGGCGATTATAACGCGATCTACTTCACCGGCGGTCATGGCGTGATGTGGGATTTTCCCGACAATGAGGGCCTTCAGACCATCACCCGCGCACTATGGGAAAAGGGCGGTGTGGTCTCCGCTGTCTGTCATGGATATTGCGGACTGCTGAACACCCGGCTTGCAGACGGTTCCTTTCTGGTCCGCGGTCGGAAAATCACCGGGTTTTCGTGGACCGAGGAGAGGCTGGCGGGTGTCGCGCGCGAAATCCCCTACAACGCGGAAGCGCAGATGAAGGCACGGGGCGCGATTTATGAAAAAGCGCTGCTTCCGTTCATGTCCCATGTCGTGACGGATGGACGGCTGGTGACAGGACAGAACCCCTTTTCCGCCAGAGCGACGGCAAGGAAAGTGGTGGCGCTTCTGAATGGGGCTTAACGGGATACCGTCTTTTTACGGCGGCCAGGGCTTACCGACTGACGGCGGTCCGTCGCATCCAGAAGGCGGATATCGTCCGACGTGACGTCGAGGGCTTCGGGGTGTTCCGCAAGCATATTCGTCAGGACACGATGCGCATTGGCCGCACAGTCCATGTCGTCGGGGCGCGCCTGAATATCCTCGATCAGGCGGAGCAGATGCGCCCTGCTCTGGGCCAGGCGCACCTGCAACGCTTCGATATCCGCAATCTTGCGTGTCAGGGCATCCATCAATATAGCATGGTCCAGTGTTCCAGATCAGGGGGCAGCAGGGTGCGGATTTCATCCAGTGTAAACCCGGCCCGCTGCGCCGTTGTGATGAGACCCAGGATCATCACCGCCTGCTGCGGATAGGTCCGGTATCCGTTGGGCCGACGGTCAACCGTTTTCAGCAGTCCGATGCGCTCATAGAACCGGATTCTCGACGGTGTCAGGCCACTTAGGTGTGCCAGTTCTCCAATCTTCATGATTTACCCCCGGTCATGAACGCATGCTTGACCTTGAAGCTACCTTCAACGTTAGGCTCTGACCAGTATCCTGTTATTGATCGGCAAGGAGGCGTATCATGTCATTCGTCACGACATCTGATGGCGTGGAGATTTTCTACAAGGACTGGGGACCGAAGGATGCCCGGCCGATCGTCTTCCATCATGGCTGGCCGCTCAGCGCCGATGACTGGGACACGCAGATGCTGTTTTTCCTGAGCAAGGGGTTTCGCGTGATCGCGCATGACCGTCGCGGTCATGGTCGCTCGGCACAGGTGAGCGACGGGCACGACATGGATCATTATGCGGCGGATACATCGGCCGTTGTCGAACATCTCGACCTGAAAAACGCCATCCATGTCGGACATTCGACCGGCGGAGGCCAGGTTGCCCGCTATGTCGCGAAATATGGTCAGCCTCAGGGACGGGTTGCCAGGGCCGTGCTCATCAGTTCCGTGCCGCCCCTGATGGTTCAGACGGACCGCAGCCCTGACGGTGCACTGATCTCAGTCCTAAACGGACTGCGTGCGGGGCTTGCGGCCAATCGCGCGCAGTTCTTTCTGGATGTAGCCAGCGGACCGTTCTACGGCTTCAACCGCCCGGGAGCAGAAGTGTCGGAAGGCACGATCCGCAACTGGTGGCGTCAGGGCATGATGGGCAGCGCCAAGGCCCATTACGAGGGCATCAAAGCATTCTCCGAAACGGATCAGACCGAGGATCTGAAGGCCATCACAGTACCGGTGCTCGTGCTGCAGGGCGATGATGATCAGGTCGTGCCTTACCAGAACGCGGCGATCCTTCAGGACAGGCTGCTTCAGGACAGCACGCTGAAAATCTATCCCGGTTATCCGCACGGCATGCACACGACACATGCAGACGTCATCAATGCAGATATCCTGGCGTTCATTACCGAATGATGATCGCATCATGATGACGAGACGTTTAGCGTCAGCAGGTAGCGTCTGGCCTCTCCACCTGCCCTGTTGTGCGTTCAGTTCCCGCAATATCGCCGCGCAGAAATCTGTCCGTCGATGTCGGCTGAAGGTAACCTCGCTTACGGACGGAATGTCTTGACATGAAGACGTATTCTGACGGCAGTTTCTGCTTCACGAACAGCGTATTCGCTTGAGAGGGTAATGATCCATTTGTCCGTCTTCCGAAAGGAATGTGGCGTGTTCAGCTTGCGCCTGCGCCATCAGGAGATGATCAAACGGATCACGATGATGCAGAGGCAAAGACATCAGGATCTGCAGGTGTTCGGGTTGTATTTGCAGCAGAGAGAAACCTTCCGCAGGAATGGCTGCCAGAATATCGTTCATATCCGCGCCCAGTTTTCCGATACGGATTTTGATCGCAATCTCCCATAATGACACGATACTCACCAGAATATCGTGGACCGGATCTGCAATGATCTCCCGTGCATTCTCACCCAGCCGGTCGGAGTCCGAAAGCCACCAGAGCAACGCATGCGTATCGAGCAGAACCTTCACAGGTTGCGTTCCATGCTTTCAAGAATGTCCGGCGGCGTCTCATCAAAATCTTCGCTCATTCTGATCCGTCCTCGAAGAGCTCCTGGCTGACGGCGGGGGCGATAAGAAGGAGCTGGTGGCCGCAGTTCAGCCACAACCTCGTCATGAGACGTCACGAGGATCGTACTGCCCTGTCTGACCTGACGCAGATAAGCTGTCAGGTTTCCCCGGAACTCCCGAACACCGATTTTCTGTGGGGATGCTGCGTTATCTGAAAGATGCTCGCTCATGGCCTCCTCCTTATGTGTCATCATATCATGTACACATAAGGAGGAGGTAGAGAATTCCTGAGGCATATTCGATTTCAGAGATCAGTGGCTTCCGACAGTGCCAGAGCGTCCTCTACATCCACCCCAAGGTATCGAACCGTACTATCCAGTTTTGAATGACCCAGCAGGATCTGCACGGCCCGGATATTGCCGGTTCGTTTATAAATCATGGCAACCTTAGTCCGGCGGAGCGAATGAGTTCCATATTCCCCGGGGATAAGTCCCACCGCCTGAACCCATTGATCCAGAAGCCGGGCGTATTGCCTTGTGCTCAGGTGAGCTTTGACGCTTAGGCGACTTGGAAAAACATACTCATTCAAGCCACCACCTCGATGCTCCAGCCACGCCCGCACGCTTTCCCGCGTTGTTTCTGTAATTTCGAACTGTACAGGTCGCCGGGTTTTCCGCTGGACGACCATGGCTCGGTGACGCACCTGACCGCTGGTAACGACATCGCCGATACGAAGACTGACAAGATCGCAGCCTCTGAGTTTGCTATCGAGAGCAAGATCAAACAAAGCTCTGTCTCTGACACGCTGTTCGCTCTCCAGCCAGAACCGAATTGCCCAGACGTGCTTTTCTTTGAGCGCCCGCTTGGCGCCAACTATTTTTCCTGCATTCCAAGGCACGGACGCCTTCAGCGTAGGCGATGGAAAACGCGTTTTCTTTTCCATGATACTTTCTCCTGATCAGCTGCAGATGCAGCAATCAGAAGTCTGGAAAGGATATCGACGGATAACGAGAACTATTGCAGACCGTCTGCTTTCTGGAAATTCGCAAGGCTCCGATTATGACCGGCATGAGGGCGGCGGCTGCCTGTCTGCTTCTGTATCACTGAGCAGATAGGCAGATCAGGGGGGGAAACCGGCATGTCGCTTTTGGATGGTAAGGTTAGGAAAGCAGTCATTAGCGCATCGACGTTCACGACACAAATGGGCTTCTTATGAAGGTCAACTAGATTGATCTGCCTCGTCGCCCACTTCGACAGCCGGGAGCGGACCCGAACCAGCTTGGAAGGTTTTCACGCCAGCTTCAGGCATGTCCTCTGGCACTCCTGCGGATGATGCTTGAGGTAGGAGAACACGCCAGTTGATGGCCACCTCAGGGTCAAAATCTTTAGCGAGCATCGCCAGGGGCCCTACATGCAAGATATTGACGGCCGCGAAGTCCAGCAGAGCCTTAGCTTGAGGGATATCTCCACCACCCCGATAGCGCTCGGCAAGACTTAACACCATGCCCGCCTCGAACAGTTCTGGCACGCGAAGGCCGGACTTTTGGTTCCTCGTCTCGAAGTAGGTATCCAACACTTCTCGTTGCGAAGCGATCGGCCACGTCGGCGTGATGCTGCACAGTAAATGAAGGCACAGCGCCTCGATCGATGGATCGGTTAGGATATTGCTGCATTTTTCATAAACTTCAGCGAACCGCGCCGAACGCTCGTCCGGCTGCACAAATTGGTTAAACAGAATGTAAATGGCCGCGCTGGCGCGCCGGTCCTCTCCTTGCAACCGTGGTAAAATTTCCTCGATCTTGGCGCAGATCTCGCGCATGTCGGTGATGGGCTGCTTGGTTAGCATGCACGCCGCGACTTGCCCGAGCTGCGCAGAAAAGTACTTCCGACACGCCCCTTTGACGAACCCCATCTGCTGCCAGATCCAGTACTGCGGCGCCATTTCGGCCGATATGATCCCAAAGCGTTCGAGACGGTAGTCGTAATCCTCCGTTTGGCACTTCGGTTGCTGAGTGACGAACTCAAGGATCACATGTCGTGCAACGCGCGCGAGGCCTTCCAAGGTAAGAAACGTCGCGTGGCCGCTACGAATAGTCTCGCGATAGGATAAGTCTGTATCGAGCATTTGCGGCAGATTCTGCAGCCGATGCACATACTTGGACCTAAGATCGTAGGCCTCCTTCAGGGCATCGCGCAGATCGAGGCGACCAGGTGCGCCTACAGGACCGCTCTCCAAAAAATAAGAGTCGGGGAGATGGGCGAGGACGAATTCGCGAAATCGTCGTTTCAGGGCAACATGCTCACCCTTCAGAATGGCATCGCGCACTCGACCGGCTGTCACCTCGTCCGCATCCTTTAGTGCTTTGTCGATCCTCTGACGCCGCCCCTGTTCGTAGTCGCTCCATTGCGCAGTGTGGCCATCGAAATCCTGAGCCAAGGACTCCAGGGAGGCGACCATCAAGGTATAGGCGAGTTCCAGATCGTCGGCTACACGATGTAGTCCGGTGACGTAGGTGCGAATGGCCCGCATCACAGCAAGAAAACTTTTCCGCTCTAGTCCAATTAGATCGTCGATAAAACCGTTAAGCATTTTGTCGTCGTTCTCATTGAGTATGATCTCCTTATCGAACACCTTACGCACGAGCTTGGCGGGGGGCGTCATTACGCCCAAACTCCTCTTGTCACTCAGCAACCTAGTGCAGAGATCGGGGTCGGGCGTACAGGTCACACGTAAGACAAAGGAAACAACCGCTGCAAAATCCTGCAGATAAGGTTGGACGCCATGCGAGATCAGAACGCCCACTCTAGGCTCGTCATCGAACTGTTCGGTAACCTCGTAGACGATTGGTCGAGGAAGGTTGGCTGCGTCTGCCTGGAGCAAGCGACCAGCCTTAGTGACAATCGCGTCATCCTCCATCCGCATCAGCAAGAGATTGGAATAGAGCACGCCCCGGAGTTCGTTCGTGCGGCGCACACCGTCCGGATATAGCTTGCCCGAGTTAATTTGGAGCATATAAACGAATTCCCTATAGAACTGTTTTCTGCATCGCAGCCGCCGCCGCTCATCTTAAGATCTAACCGGCCCTAGTGTCCTGCCGCCCGTTAGAAGAATTGCATATATCGCTACGCGAAAAGAAACTCAGAGGTTCACATATCCTAAAAGCAGGCGACTGCCGTCTGTCCTATTCCAATTGAGTAGACAGACAGCGATCGCAGATGAGTGGAAAAAGTCGGATTTCAGCATACTTACATGAAAAACTAGAAAGACACATCTTCCACATTCCATGCCGAGGTCAGTGGGAGCGCGCCCTTTGGAAGCGGTAGGTTTGTCACCAAGAACAGGTTCAAGGTGTCATCACGATCCATGAACATGACTTGAGAGCGCTTACTAGCACTACAGTTGCAGTTTATTTTCCGAGCCAGAAAAACGTAAAAATTGCGGTTTTTCCCGCCGTAGACAGCCTGAAATTCGAACCTTCTGGAAAGCATGGGAAACATGAACAATTAGAGAACAAAGCAAACTGCAACCGTAGTGCTAAACAGATGGACAAGCATACATCAAGACGATCCTTACTCAATATGGAATGCTCCACTAGATTAATTTTCGATGTGGTTTGATATAAATGGAGAATACCAAAAGAAAAGGGAATATTGTAAAAATGATTCCATTTTTTATTATTATTTACTATGTGCGAATTTTTCTATAACCGGCACAATGTTGTCAATAATATAATGCGGGATATATAGTACTGAGTATGTAGAAATCAAGACAATAAAAAAATTATACACGAAACCCAATATCTTATTTTCAATATGAAAAATTGCTATAGAAGACAATATAGATCCGACAAGAACTAGAAAAGTAGTCATTGAGCATATTATTAATGTGCTTAATATCATAGAAATAGCCAACAGTACAATATTACCTGACTCATGATATAGATATTGAACTGTTGCTAGACATATTAACCATGTGATGAATTTAAAAACTTTCTCGGAACATGAGAAAACAAAATCAAAGTTATTAAAAGAACCATTTGACTTTGCTTCTGACATACCAGCACATATAGATTTTACTAACTTAACTACATATAAATCGGTCATAAATTATACACCCATTCCATACACTTCAAATATTATATTATTTATAGTGATTTTTTTAATGTAATGTTATCACTTTCATTGTTCTTTCATAGCATAGGCGATCCATTTATATGTCATTGCACGATCTGTAGCGCGGTTTATACTCGGATCCAAGCGATTTGACCCACTATCTGTTTGGTTGCGTAGTGTTATTTTCTGCATGTCCAACGGTCGCATTATGGAATACAGGGATTAACTGTTCTCGTATAATTTTTGAACTAAAAGTTAGTAATGATATGAGAATAGGGATGGAAATAGCAAAACTCAATATCTTTATAAAAATATTATCACTTTCAAGATATTTTCCGAATAAAAACAATACAATTTCTATTATGAAAATGCCCGTTACGGCGGATAATAATGTATACATTATTAACCACAAAGAAGCCACATATGGGTCTCGTGTTTTTTCTGCAATATAATATGCTGCGGATGTTGCCACAATCCAAGAAGCTATTTTGAATACTTTGTCTGCAAAGCTATATACAAGGTTGAATCTGGGGAAATGCGTTTTGCTTTTTTTGTTATTTTCTGACATATAATGTATCTTATAAAAGTTGCCTACATCATAATTCATTTTTTCCATTTTCAATAGTCTCTGTATAGGCTTTCTTCGCGTGACAACTCTTACAAAGCACTTGAAGGTTGCTTTCTTCAAATTTCAAATGCGGGGCTTGGCACAAAGGTATGATGTGATCCACCACTAGCACTACAGTTGCGGTTTATGTTCGGGCCAGAAAGATGAATAAATTGCGTTTTTTCTCGTCATAGACAGCCTGAAATTCGAGCCTTCTGGAAAGTATGGGAGTGATGAACAATGGGCGAACAAAGAAAATTGCAACTGTAGTGCTAGAAGAATATAGCCTGACAGTAGATTGCAATACACCCATCTTCGTCACTGCTACACGACAATGTCTGCTTACAGGATGATCTTACTCAAGAAACACGTCTGCAATGAAGGCGAAAGCTGCCATGGTTCCTGATCAACGATTTGGTCAATCGAAAAATCTATCGGCCATGCGCGAGATCGGATGATGAGCATCGCGAGGTGAATGTCGCGAGGGCAGGACGGTGCGGATATACCGCGTATAATAAGGCTAATCTGTCTGCAGTGCCTGCTTCGGTACCGACTACATTATACTGATATGAATGCATGCCCGTGCTCTTCGGGTCATTCCGGGAATGATCGCTTGTGAGATCCCCTACAACAGTCTTTGCCCCTTTTGCTTCTGCCACTCCCCTCAGCCAGTCTACTCGACGCGCGAGACTGACGGTCGCAAGCCTGTTCTCTGCCCAAGGCGGCCCTTTCACCTTTGATGTGGCGGCTGGTGAATGTGTGACGGTCAGCGGACCATCCGGTAGTGGAAAGTCCGTTCTGCTGCGTATGATCGCGGATCTTGATCCCCATGAAGGGGACTGCCTGCTTGACGGTGTGGCATGTTCCGGAATGTCCGTGGCGGCATGGCGTCGACTGGTGCAATATGTTCCGGCCGAACCTGGATGGTGGTCCGATCATGTTCTCGATCATATGGCGGACAGCGATGAAGTGCGGGACCTCATGGTGGATTTTGGGCTTGCGGGGCACTGTCTTCAGACACCGCTTTCGCGCCTGTCAACGGGGGAGCGCCAGCGGCTGGCGCTGCTCCGGGCGATTTTACTGCATCCCGGGGTGCTGTTGCTCGACGAACCCTGTTCCGCGCTGGATGAGACCTCAACCGGCCGGGTCGAGCGTGTCCTTCAGGCCTGGCAGGCGCGGGGAACCGTCATCGTTCTTGTCTCCCATGACATGCGACAGGCCGGGCGTATGGGGGACAGACATTTTCGCATGCACGCTGGCCGACTGGCAGGCATCACGCCGTGAGTCCGATTATCCTGACCACACATGACCTGCTGGTTGCCGCGCTGCTGATCGCTGCGGGCGCTGTTCTGTCGCGCCTGCTCGCGCTGGACCTGCAAAGACTGCTTCTGGTCTCGGCCGCGCGCATGGCGACGCAGCTTGCGCTGGTAGGCAGCATCCTGCTGTCTGTGTTCCGCCAGACATCGGTGTGGCCGACACTGGGTGTACTTGGCGTGATGTTCATGGCTGCAGCGTATGAAGCCGGAGCCCGCCAGCAGACCCGGCTTACGCCCGGCTGGCATTTCGCTATTGGAGGCATTGCGACGGTTACAGGTACCGTCATGGCGGCGCTGATCGGACTGCTGACCGCATTGCAGCCCCACCCCTGGTATGTGGCCAGGACGGCCATTCCGCTGACCGGACTGTTGCTGGGTAATGCCATGAACGCGACGAGCCTGTCGATGAATACACTTTTGTCCACCATCACGCGGGAACGTCAGGCG
Organism: Komagataeibacter kakiaceti JCM 25156; assembly: GCF_000613305.1. The sequence continues at coordinate 10,972 of NZ_BAIO01000012.1, read as the reverse complement.
ATTGAGGCCCGGCTTATTCTGGGGGCAACCCGTACACGGGCCATGAACGGACTGATCCGTCAGGCAATCCGGTCTGCCTTGCTGCCCACCCTCAACCAGATGGCGGCGGCCGGAATCATTACCATGCCCGGCATCATGACCGGACAGATCCTGGCAGGAATGAGCCCGCTGGATGCTTCAAAATACCAGATCCTGCTGATGTCCCTGATTGTCAGCGGAAACATGACGGGGGCTACACTCGCGGCCGGCCTGACGGCCTGGCGATTGACAGATAGCCGGGCACGGCTGCGCCTTGAGCGCCTGCAGTCACCCATTTCAAAAACAAAATCGTCCTGACGCCCTCCCTTCCTGCTTCAGGTGTGCATCATGCTACCGGACAGTCATGCAGAAAGGGGGAAATGAATTCCGCTTCGCTGCCAAGCTCATGCTCGATTTCAAGCAGACGGTTATATTTCGCGATCCGCTCGCTGCGGCAAAGCGAACCGGTCTTGATCTGTCCCCCGCCCATCGCGACAGCAAAGTCTGCGATGAAGGTATCTTCCGTCTCTCCAGAACGATGAGACACGATATAGGACCATCCCGCGCGCCTTGCCGCGTCAACAGCAGCAATGGTCTCCGTCACCGTACCAATCTGGTTCAACTTGATCAGCACGGCGTTGGCCGTCTTTTCACGGATGCCACGTTCAATGAACGCGGGATTGGTGACGAAGATGTCGTCACCAACAATCTGTAAACGCCCGCCGAGTTTTGCAGTCTGCGCGGTGAAGCCGGCCCAGTCATCCTCGGCAAGCCCGTCTTCCAGTGAAACAATGGGATAGCGGTCGATCCATTCCGCATAAAGCGCAGTCATTTCATCGGAAGTGCGCGTGACGGGCGTGCCGTTTACCTTCAGGCGATAAGCGCCCTCATGGCCAAAAGATGAGGCCGCCGGATCCAGCGCAATGGCGATATCGGGACCGGGACGATACCCGGCCCTTTCGATTGCTTCCACGATCAGGGCGCAGGCGGTTTCGTTATCCGCAAGTTTCGGCGCAAAGCCACCTTCGTCACCGACCGAGGTAACATGACCCTGTTCATGAAGAAGGGAACGAAGCGCATGGAAAGTCTCGCTCCCATAGCGCAGGGCTTCCGAAAAGGTCGGAGCACCGTGCGGCACGATCATGAACTCCTGGAACTCCAGCCCGTTGGCAGCATGCAGACCGCCATTCAGCACGTTCATCATGGGAACCGGCAACCTGCGGGCGCCACTTCCACCGAGGCTGGCATATAAGGAAATGCCCGCAGCGGCCGCCGCCGCTCGTGCCACGGCCATCGATACGCCGAGGATCGCGTTCGCGCCCAGCCCTGCCTTGTTTCCGGTTCCGTCGCGTTCCAGCATGATCCGGTCGATGGCAGCCTGCCGTCGCACATCCTGACCGACCAGCAAAGGCGCAATCACATCGCGGACATTGGCAACTGCCCGACAGACGCCCCTGCCGCCATAGCGGGCGTGGCTCTGTGTTGACGGCGTAGAATCCGGTTGCGGTCCATCACGCAGCTCGTGGGCTTCGAACTGTCCGGTAGACGCGCCAGACGGAACGGATGCAACGGCTCCTGTTCCACCATCGAGCACCAGCATCACACGAATGGTTGGATTACCCCGGGAATCAAGGATTTCAAGCGCGTCGATGCTGTGGATGCGGAAATCATTATCGGAAACCATCATTATATCCTTCCATTCCGATGGTCGCGGAAGGACATGGATCTCCTGCCGCGACAACATATGTCGCATGGGCAGGAGTCATCAGCCCTGAGGGCGGTTACGGGAGGAACTCCATCTCCCTGCGCGGTCAATCAAAGCACATGTCACGACGATCATGCCGGTTCCTACGACGATATCGTTCCAACACTTGACAGGCGCCATCGTTCACGGGTGATACTGGTTATGGCAATGGATTCTGCCTGATCGCTACATGGCGGTCGAACCGCTTCCCTGGTGGAGGCTGATGATTCCTACCCTGCGGGCCTGCATGGGGGGAATCCGTCCGACTTCTTTCCTCCTTACCATATGGCTCCGTTACTGACCGTTTGGGGGAGAATGACGTCATGCGCCTTCTGGTTGTTCTGGATCGGCCTGATACCGCGCTTTTCACACTCGGGACCGCCGGAGCGCTGGCCGAGCGGCTATGTGCGGATCAGATTCGTATCCTGCATCCGCGTCTTGCGGACAATCCTGCATTCCAGACGCCCGACGAGGGGATGCCCACCACCGAGGAGCAGCAGCGCTTTGCGCGTGATGTGACGGCACGTGCTGACAGGCTGCGTGAAATCGCCTCTGCCTGGATAGGCTCGGCATCACCCGATGCACAGCACCGACCAGACAGGCAATGGGTCGAAATCGCGGGAGATGTCCGCAAGATCGCGGCACAGGAAGCACGAAGCGCCGATTTTGTCATTCATGGCCGCCCCCGGGCAGGCGATCCGGCCTATGTGGTGGATGCCTTTGCGGGCATTCTCTATGACGCCGAGGCCACCCTGATTGTCGCACCATTGCAGGACTATGCCTCCGTCGGGCACAGGCCGGTGATCGGATGGCATCCCTCGCACGCGCTCGATAACGCCATATCGGCCGCCATGCCGCTGCTGGAAACCGCCGAGCGCGTGACGCTCATTATCGGTGAACACGATGGCAACGAAACCCCACTGCCGGCTTTCGCCAGCACCCTTGGCAGGCGGGGCGTACAGATCAATGTCGACCGGTTCAGGATCGACGGTGATGTCGGGGAACAGATCCGCACCCATGCACTGGCCGCGAATGCCGATCTCCTCATCATGGGGGCCTATACCCGACCGCATTTCCTTGAGTGGCTGTTCGGCGGCCCGACACAGGATCTTTTCGCCCACGCCACCCTTCCCATCCTGACCCACCACTGAATATTGAACACAATGCCTGCGGTGCGCGCACATGTATGCAGGCATGAAGGATAGTTTTCGATGATGTCTGGCGTCCTTACCCCGCTGTGGATCGCTGTCGCAGGCGCGATGGGGACATTGCTCCGTTATTACGCAGGTATCCTGACACTTTCATGGAGCCAGCGGTTACCGTGGGGTACAATCCTGATCAACATAACAGGTTCTTTCGCCATTGCCTTTTTCAGTGCCCTGACGGCCGCCCATGCCCGCTTCCCGGCATCAAACGAAACCCGGTTGATCGTCATGGCAGGACTCTGCGGCGGTTACACGACATTTTCGTCTTTCAGCCTCCAGACGATCGACCTCGCCCGGGATGGAGCCCTGGTTCGTGCCCTGCTCAATGTCGCGCTGTCTGTGGTGCTGTGTCTTAGCGCCACGGCCCTCGGCTATGTATCCGCCGAGGCTGTCAACGGACGTTCTGCCAGCATCCACGCCTCTCCCATGCATGATTCAGATCTTCCGCGGAAATAAAAACGTCCCCCTTCTGCCCGGATATCCATAACGGCAGTCCGGGGCGGTTTTACTGAACAAGACCAAGTTCAAGGCCGATATAGGCCAGCACGCCGCCCCCCATGAACAGAGCCATGCCCCACGCAACACGGGACCCGTGAACCGTTCCGGCCAGGGCGACGCCCATAAGCGCCAGCAGCGCGAGCGTCGCCAGAAGGCCCAGCCATGAAGGACCGGGAAGTATCATGGCCAGAAGAAGCGGTGTCATTGACCCCGCCAGTCCGCAGACGGCCGCAAGCATCGCACCCAAGGCAGAATTGACGAGCGCTTTCCGCCCCAGGGCCGTGGCAGACATATGACTGCTCGGACGCAGGTTCAGTTCCCTTTCAATTCCGACAAGTGCAGTTCGTTCCTGTGCATAGTGGGCAACAAAAAATACGAACAGCGTCGTCAGCCCTGCGGCCATCCCCACCCGAAATGCCAGCGTGTACGTTATGACGTGCCCGTGACCAAGGAAACTGCGTGATGCCAGCGTCAGTGCATTCAGGATGCCGTCCACGGTTCCCACTACAATATCAAGCCGGTTCTCAACTTCATGGAACCATCGCAGGGGGCGGCCGGATCTCATCGGCGTCGTGGCACGCTTTCGATAAGCCTGTCGCCCGTGGCAAGGTGGTCAAGACTGTGGACCACGGCCCCTGTTTTTTCGATTGCCTCCACAATACTTTCGTAATCCATGTTCTCCCCCTCGATCGTAACATCCGTTCCGATGGTTTCCGTGTCGATTTCGGTCACGGTAATGCTGCAGGCCGCCACACCGGGAGATGACTGGATCGCCGCGGCGACGGCAGTCAGCGTTGGACCACGCATGGACAGATCAACGTCAAGGAGAACCCGCCGCACATTCAGTTGCCCGTCCATGGCAGACCCTTTCCGTGTCCAGGGATATTCAGGAAAACCGGGGAATTACTTACGGGTATGGATACTTTCGTTGATACGTTCCACGGACCATTCGCCGTAGCGTGGCTTAAAGATGCTGACACCGCAGGGGTCTGACGTAAATTTCCAGTAATTGCGCAGGGGAAGGCATAGAATGGCGAGTATCAATGTCCTGATGACACTGTCATGTGTTACGATGACGACCGTTCCGTTTTCTGCCTGCGCAAGGGCTTCATTCGCAGCCCCTACGGCACGTTGGGCAACAGCTTCAAGCGTGTCGCCATTCGGGATGCGCGCGAGATCAGGCGTCCGCATCCATGCGCCGTAATCCTGAGGATACGCCGCAGCGACATCCTCGTGGGAATGCCCCTGCCAGTCGCCATAATTGAAATCCATCAAGCCAGTCATGGGGGAAACCGTTTCACCATGATGGTTGGCAATAGCCCTGGCAGTCTCGACACAGCGTGACAGGGGACTGGACGCAACGACTTTGATATCAGACGTCGCAGCCAGATAATGCGCTGTCGAGGCGGCCTGCTCCCGACCGCGGTCCGTCAGGGGAAGATCCTGCGTCCCCCGGAAGCTGGGCGGTTTGATGCCCGGTACCTCGCCATGGCGGACCAGAATCAGACGTGATGTACCATGCGGTGATAATACTGGCGGAAAAACAAGGGCTGTCATTGGATATACCTCCGGCTTGCGCTTCACGCGTCGTGCCAGGAGTCATCAGCCAAAATGGCGGTTATAAGGAGGAACCCCATCTCCGTGTATCCAGTAATAGTGAACGTCCGTTTCTTCCGTCAAGACAATACGCATAGGGTATTGAAACACCCCTCGCAATTTAATGTGTTTCCTACGCTTGACTTCAGATGCCTGTTCTGTCCAGTCTGACTATGGCAATGGACTCTGCCAGACCATGAAGGTCGAACCGCCTGCAAGGGCTGATGATTCCTACCTCGCCTTATGGCACCAAGGGGTGGAGTCTGAATCGGGTCATGCCAAGCATCTTTCTTTTGTCACGCGCAGATGACAGGGCCAAGGCCCTGCGTAGCCACATGTCTTTCCGCATTCCACGGACGAATATGACAAATTCCCTTCGCCATCTGCTCAGTGGATGGTTTGCGAACCTGCGTACAACTCTCAGATGGGCAGGTCTGCTGCTACCCATGGCAGCCATCATTGGCAGCCTCTGCGCCTTGTTTCTCTGGATGCTGGACAATGTGACGACATACCGTTTCGCCCATCCCTGGCTTCTCTATCTTTTGCCACTGGCCGGAATCATGACGGGGCTGCTCTATCACTGGTTTGGCCGATCGGCCGAAGGGGGCAACAACCTGATCGTCGACCAGATCCATGAACCCGGTGGCGGCGTGCCGCTCCGCATGGCCCCTCTGGTGCTGATCAGTACCGTCATCAGTCATCTGTTCGGTGCCTCGGTCGGGCGCGAAGGCACGGCCGTGCAGATCGGCGGTAGCATCGCTGGTGGTTTCGTGCGTCTCTTCCAACTCGAAAAGGAGGCCATGCGGATCATCCTGATGTCGGGCATCGCTGCAGGATTTGGCGCCGTTTTCGGCACGCCTATCGCTGGCGCAATATTCGGTCTTGAAGTTCTAACGGTAGGTAGGATCGAATACACTGCCCTGGTGCCGGTTGCTGCATCGTCAATCATTGCAGACTGGACCTGCCATAGCTGGGGTATCCATCATGTCCCCTACCATCTCGGCTTTGTTGGTTTCCCCGATCACACAGGCGATGTTTTCCATGCCAATCTGCTGCTGCTCGCCAAAGTCGGGCTTGCCGCTGTAGCTTTCGGTCTGACGAGTCTGGCATTCGCGGAGAGCGTGCATCGACTTGCGCCGATCTTCCGCAAGCTTTGCCCGATCGCATGGCTGCGCCCCGCGATCGGCGGGATCGTCACGATCATGCTCGTCTATCTTGTTGGCACGCGGGACTATCTCGGTCTTGGCGTCACCCCAGCCGTGCCCGGCGGAATCGCCATTGTCAGTTTCTTCGGCCCCGGTGACTTTACGTGGAGTTGGCTCTGGAAACTCGTGTTCACCGTGGCGGCGCTGGCTTCAGGCTATAAAGGGGGCGAAGTCACGCCGCTCTTTTTTATCGGCTCGGCACTTGGCCATACACTCGCTGGCCTGCTTGACGCGCCGGTCGACCTGATGGCTGCGATTGGTTTTGTCGCCGTCTTTGCTGGCGCAGCCAATACCCCATTGGCCTGCACGCTTATGGGCGTGGAATTGTTTGGCGCTGCGGACACCGTTTACCTGGCGGTCGGCTGTTTCATTGCCTACCTCTGCTCCGGCCATTCGGGGATTTACCTCTCCCAGCGCATCGGCGTGCCCAAAATCCGTCATCCGTTGATTATGGGCGGAATGGCCTTGCGCCACGCACGCACCCTGCGACGCGAACCAGACTCGTCCCGATAGCAATACTTACCCTATCATTTGCGTAAGGATAGTTGCCAATCATGACCGATACAAAGATGCTAACGACCCATCGTGCCGGTATGATCCGGATTTTTATGACACGCGGCACCCGCGCGGTCGGAAAAGGACGCGGACGGCTTTCCTTCCTGTCTCGACGTCGACCGCTCTACCTGGAACTTATCCATGCCGCGCGCCATGCAGCTTCAAGAGTTCCAATGCCCATTTTTCCAATTACAGCCTTGGCAAAAACCAGAGAATCGAAACGACGATTGGAGAAATACCCAATCATTTTCTCTCTGTTTACGTGGATATTATCGGAGACCATGACCGCCTGAAAGAATTTTGCCAGAATCACGAATACATGCTCACCGAGGCCAGTATATACTACAAACCCCTTGAATACTGGACGTTCTCTTCGGTGTCAGAGGTAGATAACACCTCTACTGAACGGGTTTGAGAGTGTCAGAATATCTAATAGGCGCCGTCGTTTTTTGGATTCCAGCAAACAAGGACCGACGTGCGTTTCCTGCGCTTCGGTGATCAAAAACACACGACAGTCCCAAGCCTTGCGGACGGTTCTCTCTCACCAGCGCGTATTTCCAAACAGGCTCCATGATAGCTCAGATCTAACCGACTTATGTCTGCTATCTGGAAACCGCTTTCCGAGAATGTTTGACTGAAATGAAGGCGACTGCTGCCTGTCTGCTCCTGCATCACTAAGCAGACAGGCCGATCAGAAGGGGTAAGCTGACGGTCCGCTTGCGGTTTATCCAAAGGTGTATCCGAGCACGCCCGACTACCAAAATCATGCCAGGACAGTCGTCATGCCGTCGGAGCGATATGGCAGAAGCACCATCGCGTGGGTCAGTCCGAGAGGGTAATGACGATTTTCCCGACATGGCTGCCAGTCATGAGATGGTCAAATGCCTCTCGCGCGTGGGCAAAGGGAAACACGCTGTCGATCACGGGCTTCAGGCCTGACGCGGTCCATGCACGCACAAGGCCTTCCAGCATAGGCCTGTCACCCACAGCGACAGAACGGACGACTGCACCGCTGCCTTTGAGGTGGAAATAGTCAATTCCCGGATTGTCACTACTCAGAAACCCGACCAGCACAACCTCTCCACCCCAGCGAACAGCTTCGAGAGACTGATTGATCGTCGCAGGGCCACCGACTTCAACGACACAGTCCACGCCTGCTCCACCAGTGATGTCATCTTTGATGTATCGGCCCCATTTCGGAATATCCCTGTAATTGACAATATGATCGGCCCCCAATGCTTCAGCCGTTCGGCCTTTTCCGCACTGGACGTCGTTGAGATCACAGTCGCTCCCACGGCTTTGGCAAGCTGTACCGCAAACATCGAAACTCCACCTGTACCAAGGGTCAGGACTGTCTGTCCGGCTCGCATGGGGGCACTGCCCGAAAGCGCGTTCCAGGCCGTCACGGCCGCACAGGGAAGAGTGGCTCCTTCCTCAAATAAGACCTTCTTCGGAAGCGATACCACCGCTTCCTGTGAGACGACCTTGTATTCAGTCAGCCAGCCATCCGAACCGGTGCCATAGCTTTCCAGCATCAACCCGAGAGGCGGTCTGCCACCCAGCCAGCCGGCATGAAAACTGCCGACAACCTGATCTCCCGGGCGGAAAACCGTCACGTCTTCGCCAACACTGACGACTTCCCCTGCCGCATCGCTGCATGGGATAAGCCCAGACTTCGCTGGCCAGACATAGCGACCGAGAGTGGGTGCGATATCACGATAATTCAGTGAAACAGCACGTACCTTTACAAGAACTTCTCCGCGCTGAGGTGCGGGCATCGGCTCACTGTGCATGGAAAGGTCATTGAGAGAAGATAGGGCGTCGAAGCGCCACACGCGCATGGACATGGCAGGTGTTTCCTTCAGCCAGGGAGGCAGCCGGGACCGCTGTTGCGCCTTTCTCTGTGCTATGGTGCTGTCGTCGTGACAAGAACGCACAAAAAAGTCCAATACCCACCAAAAGGTAACCATGCCCGATTCAGATATGAAAACCATCTACAATGCTCGTCCCCGTTCCAGCTCGGCCGCCGATATGCAGTGCGCCATTCGCATTCTCGAAGGACGGTGGAAGATGATGATTCTGGCCTGGCTTTTTGAGGGGCCGGTCATGCGTTTTTCAGACCTGCAAAGAGCCATACCGGATATTTCACAGAAAATGCTGATCCAGCAGCTTCGTGCGCTGGAGCAGGAAAAGGTCATTTTCCGCACGGTCCACGCACAGGTTCCGCCTAAAGTCGAATATGGCCTGACGGACATTGGCAAAGCGCTCGGTCCGGTTTTCATAGCCCTGCTGGACTGGGCGGATCTGAGACGCGCAGCTAAAGCGTCCGATGCATAGCCGTTCAACGATCGCCAGGCAGATCCGGTTTCGGAAACATGCTGGTGGGCATGTAGCGTCGGGGATGAACGTAATTACTGACCGTCTGCTTTCTGCTTCTGTCGAGCAGGCAGTCTGATACGCGTTTTATTACCTTTCTATCGCCCTACACCTTCATAGTGGCCATCATCGTCCGTGTTTTTGCCCGCGGCAATGCGTCTCCACAAAAAGCAGCAATCAGCCAAGCTTCACCGACAGCTCAACGTCCCCGTCAAATGGCAGCGAGAGATACCCGGCGGCCGGAGAGCGCACCCGCGCCAGATAATCCGGACTGTAATCGGCATTATCCGCAACAATCATCGCGCCAGGGCGTAGCCTGCTTTCCAGCAGCGCAAGGATGTCGGGATAAAGCGGCTTGGCACCGTCAAGCAGCACAAGGTCGATGGTCTCGGGCAGATTGGTGGCGAGCGTGGTCAGGGCATCCCTCTCGCGCATCTCCACAAGATCAGCCAGCCCGGCTTCTTCAACGTGCTGCCGCGCACGGACAATCTTGGAAGGTTCAAACTCGGTGGTGATCAGCCTGCCACCACCATTGTCGCGCAGGGCAGCGGCAAGATGGATTGTCGAAATCCCGAAGGATGTTCCAAATTCCACAATATGCTGCGCCCGCATGACACGGGCCAGCATGTATAGGAGCCTGCCTGTTTCGCGTGAGACGGGAAGCCACAGGTCTTTTGCGAGACCGTAGAATTGCACATAGTCAGCCCGGCTGCCGACCAGACGCTGCAACTCCTCTGGGGCCAAGTTAGAAACGGCAGGGCTCGTGGCGGCGTCCGCCTCGGCGAACAGCCGGTCGAGCAGCGGAGCAACAGGCGCGCTCATCAGGGTGGGCGCTTTATCAGGGGTCATGATGTGATCTCTGTTCAGGAACGGGGTTGCTGCGCTTTACCTTGCGCACCCCGCAAAAATACGATTGATTCATCGCGTTTCCTATTCGCATTCCCCGGAACACCATGACCGATCGCCGCAACCCGAGGATTTCCGTCCGCAAACAGCCCGGCCAGGCGCGTTCGGCCGCACTTGTCGCCACGATTCTGGAAGCCGCTGTTCGTGTTCTGGCCGAGGAAGGCGCCACACGCTTCACCACGGCCCGTGTGGCGGAAAAAGCTGGTGTGAGCATCGGTTCGCTCTACCAGTATTTCCCCAACAAGGCCGCCATCCTGTTCCGGCTCCAGACCGACGAATGGCGTGAGACGACCGCGATGCTGCGCAATACGCTTGACGACGCCAGCAAACCACCGCTGGCGCGTTTGCGAGTACTAACCCATGCTTTCATCCGTTCGGAATGCGCAGAAGCATCCGTTCGTATAGCACTCGACGATGCCGCCCCCCTCTATCGGGATGCACCAGAAGCCGCAGAAGTGCGACAGGTAGGAAATGAGATCATCCAGCGCTTTATGCGCGAAGTCCTGCCGAACGCCTCAAACGACGAGCGCGCCCTGGCAGGTAACCTCATCAGGACGACTTTCGGTGCGGTCGGCAAGGCGTTCTCGGAAACACCCCGAAGCGACGTGGAAATCGCAGCCTATGCCGATGCCATGGCCGATATGTTCGAAGCGTATCTGCTCCGGCTCTCTGGAAACATCTGATCGGAATCTGTCATCCGAATGTGGGCCGCTCTAAGTGCGCCAGACCATCTTCGGCTCAGTCAGAAGACGCCCCTCCCCGGCTTTCACGCATTTGTGAAAGTGGACAAAACCGCGCCCCGGTACCTTTTCGTCTGTTTCCTATGTGTTTCCTGCGGTGGAAATCTGGACACAAAAAAGCCGCCTCTA